>CAZYYO010000092.1:0-6571 GCA_964650965.1 uncultured Lachnospiraceae bacterium
GACCTGCAATCTTACCTGCATCCTTGGTAGCCTGACGCTGAGCATCATTAAAATATGCTGGAACCGTAATAACGGCCTCGGATACTTTTTCTCCCAGATAGTTCTCAGCATCTGCTTTTAATTTCTGAAGAATCATTGCAGAAATCTGCTGTGGAGAATATTTCTTGTCATCAATAATACGTCCATTGTCTGTACCCATATCTCTCTTAATAGAAGAAATGGTGTGGTCTGCATTGGTAACTGCCTGACGTTTTGCAGGCTCTCCAATTAATCTTTCTCCAGTTTTTGTGAATGCTACGATACTAGGTGTGGTTCTTGCACCTTCCTGGTTAGCAATAACGGTAGGTTTTCCGCCTTCCATAACAGCTACACAGCTGTTGGTTGTTCCTAAATCAATACCAATAATTTTTCCCATGATTATTTCCTCCTAAATAATATCACAATGATATTTTTCTTTTCCTTTATTTTGTAACGTCTCAAAGAGACATTGCTGGTAATTTAATTTGCCACCTTGACCATGCTGTGTCGAACCACTGTTTCACGGTACATGTAGCCTTTTTGAAGTTCTTCTACGACTTCATTTTCTCCAAATCCTTCATCCTCTACATGCATAACTGCATTATGGAAATTAGGATCGAATTCCTGACCAACTGCCTGAATTGGAGTAACTCCTACTTCCTCTAGGCTGGTCATCAGCTGCTTATATATCTTATTCATTCCGTCCACAAAAGAATCATCTCCCTCTGGACCTGCTGCTGCAAGACCTCTTTCAAAGTTATCTACAACAGGAAGTATTTTCTCTACAATACCTTTCGCTCCCATTTCATACATCTGGGATTTTTCCTTCTCACTTCTTCTACGGAAGTTCTCAAATTCGGCCATTTGACGTTTTACCTTGTCATTTAGCTCTTCAATCTGTTCATCCTTCTTATCCTTCTTTTTCTTAAAGAATTTTGATTCAGATTTGCTTTCCTTTGTGCCCTTGTCATCAGCCTCAGCTGTTTCGGAAGCTGTTTCTGTTGCCTCTTCCTGTGTTGCCTCCGCTGATTCCTTGTCTAAGAAATCCTCTTCTACTATTGTTTCTGTTTCGTTTTCAGCTTCTGCTGTAACATTAGCTTCTTCCTGGATAATTTTCTTATCCTTTTCTTCTGCTGCCACTTTTTACCTCCTTATGTGTCGGTATTCTTCAGAATCTTATCTAATTGGGATTTTAGATTCTTCAGATTATCCATTACATTTTCATAATCCATTCGTTTAGGACCAATAATACCAATGGTTCCCTTAACGCCTTCACCTAATTCATAGGTTGCGGTTACTACACTGCAATCCTTCATGGTCTGAATTGGTGATTCATTTCCTATATAAACCTGAATTCCAGTTTCGCTTTCGCCATCCTGGGCATCAGTTAACAGGTCAACTAATGTCTGTTTTTCTTCTAATGCTGATATTAATTCGCTAGCTTTCTGGGAATCACTCAGCTCCGGATATTTGAAAATATTGGTTGCTCCACTTGTGTAGATTTCCAAATCATCATCTTCTTGTATGGTATCTGCTACCGTATTTAATACCTGTGCAATAATTTCTTCATGAATTCCTGCCATTTCCTTCAGCTTGGTTATCATTCCCAGGTTAATTTCATGAACGGTTAATCCATTTAAATTGGTATTTAGCAGAATGTTTAATTTCAACAGCGTCTCATTATCTAATGGTTCCGCTACTGGAATAATCTTATTCTTTACTACATTTCCTCCCATCACTACTACCGATAGAATCTGATGCTCATCTACTACAGAAAGCTGAACAAATTTCACTCGGTTAGAGGAATTAGATGGTGCCGTTATCATGGTTGCATATTGGGTATTATTGGCTAATACCTTGGCAACCTGCTTTAGCATTTTCTCCATCTTCTCTGTTTTCTCAATCACTAGCTCCTTCATTTCAGATACTTCCTGATCCTTAATCGCAATCAGGTGGTCCACATAGAAGCGATAGCCTAAGTCAGATGGGATTCTTCCAGCTGAAGTATGGGGCTGTACAATATACCCAAGCTCTTCTAGGTCTGACATCTCATTTCGGATGGTGGCTGAACTTAAATTCAAATCAGAATACTTGGAAATGGTTCTAGACCCCACCGGTTCTCCTGTCTCCAGATAATTCTGAATGATTGCATTTAATATTTTCTCTTTTCTATCATCAAGATCGTTCATGCACTCACCTCGTATCACCAGTACCTGTGCTTGTTTTGTATCTGGTTTGCTGCTGAAAGTTTTTAAGTTGTTAGCACTCATTTGTTTGGAGTGCTAATATCTTTAAACATAAGATAGCACTGCATTTTGGCTTTGTCAACAGGAATATTTTATTTTATAGAATTTTTATATTTGGTTTCCTTTATGCGTATTGCAAATGTAAAAGCTCCTGAAGGGCTAATCCTTAAAATATCATTAGACCATCAGGAGCTTTATGTATTTATTTGTTAATTCTATTCTTCTCTTAGCTGGTTAAGAAATCTAAGATATTCATTCCTGTAGATGTCTTAGAACGATATAGTTCTGTATAACCACAGTTGGTACAGGTGATCGTGATAAATTTCTTGTTCTGAACATCGAAAATTTTCGCAAGGTCTCCTCCAGTTGCCTGGAACTGATCCTGTTCAAAACCGGTGTTTCCACATTTTGCACAACGATACTGCATCTGATCCATAGTAGTTCCTCCTTCATTATGTTATATCTGTTATTGATAGCTACTTATCATATTACTTCTTACTTATGATAAAATCAACTGCTGCATTGATTGCAGGTCTTGCAGGTCTTAGCGTACCATGTTGTTTCTTAACTTACTTGTAAAACTCTCTTTGTGGGGGATACGTCTCTATATTCGTCACCCTCCCCCAGACCAGTGTGTTTCGCGGGCGTATATGCATCCTGCTAGCTTCAGTTTGGTGGATTTCACTCTCTATTCTTCCCTCCGCCCCAGGGCAGTTAAGCTTCTTGGGGGATACGTCTCTATATTCGTCACCCTCCCCCAAGCACATAAGTTTCACTGGCGTATCTGCATCCTGCTAGCTTCCGTTTGGGGGATTTCAATCTTTATTCTTTCCTCCGCCCCAAACCATAGAGATGCAAGCTACAAATTGTAAGAAGAACCGCCTATCGAATCACTAACGCCCGACACCTCAATCACAAACGCCCTGTGCCCTGCAACCTGCATCCTTATTTTGCAAAGTAAATTGGCAGATTGCACAGCTTGTGTCAGGTTGATGTTGCTATAGCAGGGAATTAGGTATTCTTAGCATTCCATCCCAAACAGCAATTCACAGACACGATGTCTGTGAAAGACTTGCCTGAGCCATGGATGGCGAATGCAAGTCGCTTGCGTCCCCCATTTCGCACATAACTCATGGAATGCTTAGAATACCTTATTCCCAATATGGCACCATCAACCAGACACAAGCTGTGCAATCCGCCTCCCTTACTCCCAAAACTCCCACATCTACTCCAACAAGAATTCCGCCAACGCATAATTACTAACATCCTGTCCCTGTTCTGTGAGAAAAATCCTGCCTTCCTTCATATCCAGTAGTCCTTCCCCACGAAGCTTATCTATCCCATCCTTATACACTGCTTCAATGGGCACTCCAAAATAAGCTTCAAATGCATCCCTGGTAATTCCACAATTCATCCGAAGCCCCAGGTACATAAACTCCGACATGGCTGCCTTTCTAGATACCGGCTCTATCTCTTCCCATACAGGTGAGTACAACTCCTGCACCGTCTCTACCTCTGATAAAGCTTCCAGCTTTTCCATATAATTATAAATATCTCTTACATTGCTGTAGCGGGTTTCTTCTATTAAGGATGCCGCACCAATCCCCAGTCCAAGATAGCTGGCTCTCTGCCAATATCCAATATTATGCTTACATTCATATCCTGCTTTTGCATAATTGGATATTTCATATTGATGATATCCATGCTCCATAAGATACTGCTGGGTCATTTTCCCTAGTTGAAACTCCTCATCTTCGGAGGGAAGAAACTCCGTGTCCATCCCTGCATGCTGCTTCACAGCATCAAATTTATATTGCTCATAAAAAGGGGTGCCAGGCTCAATGATAAGGGAATACGCGGAAATATGCTCCGGTTTTAGACGAACCACCTGTTGCAGGGTATGCATCAGCTTCTCACTGCTTTGCCCGGGGAGCCCTGTCATTACATCAATGTTAATATTATGGAATCCGCAATTTCTGGCCAATTCATAGGTATGGAGAAAATGTTCCCAGGTATGAATTCTTCCAAGAAGCTTCAGTTCTTCATCATTGGCGGACTGAAGTCCAATACTGATTCTATTCATACCAAGGCTGCGATATACATTAAATTTTGCCTCTGTAACTGTCCCGGGATTGCATTCAATGGATACTTCTGCTTCAGGGCTTACCTGGAAGCTTTGGTGAACGCACTTGATAATGTCTATCATCAATGCTTCATCTAACCAGGAAGGCGTTCCTCCCCCAATAAAAAGAGTGACTATCTGATACTCCTTCATTTGTCTTCCCATATAACGAATTTCCTTCAGCAGTGCATTGGTATAGCGCTGCTGAACCTTTTCGTCATATGCTTTCGACAGGAAATCACAATAGTCACATTTTCGAACACAGAATGGAATATGAATATATAATTCTAATGGTTTCATTTTAATCCTCGTCCAATTTTAAAACACTCATAAATGCTTCCTGAGGGATTTCAACATTACCCACCTGACGCATACGCTTCTTGCCTTCCTTCTGTTTCTCCAGCAATTTTCTCTTACGGCTGATATCACCACCATAGCATTTGGCTAATACATCCTTCCGCATTGCCTTAACAGTTTCTCTGGCAATGACCTTACTTCCAACTGCTGCCTGAATTGGAATTTCAAACAAATGCCTGGGAATCTCTTCCTTTAGCTTCTCACACATTTTTCTTCCACGTTCATATGCAGTTCCACTAAATACAATAAAGGACAAAGCATCTACTTCTTCTTTATTAATGAGAATATCCAGCTTCACCAAATCACTGCGAACATATCCCTTCATCTCGTAATCGAAGCTGGCATAGCCTCTGGAACGAGATTTCAATGCATCAAAGAAATCATAGATAATTTCATTTAATGGAAGCGTATATTTAATCAAGGCTCTGGTTTCTTCCATATATTCCATGCTGATATATTCTCCACGTCGTTCCTGACACAGATCCATAATGGCTCCAATATATTCTGAGGTAACCATAATCTCAGCTTCCACTACCGGCTCCTCCATATATTCAATTACGGAAGGGTCTGGAAGATTGGAAGGATTGGTTAATTCAATCATGGTACCATCTGTCTTATGAACACGATACACTACGCCTGGAGCTGTGGTAACCAAATCCAGATTATACTCTCTCTCCAGCCGCTCTTGAATAATTTCCAAATGAAGCAGTCCCAGGAAACCACAGCGGAATCCAAAGCCCAAAGCAATAGAGGTCTCCGGCTCAAACTGCAGGGATGCATCATTTAACTGAAGCTTCTCTAATGCATCTCTTAAATCCGGATACTTGGCTCCATCTGCCGGATATAATCCACAATACACCATAGGATTGACCTTCTTATAGCCCGGCAGTGGCTTACTGCATGGCTTGGCTTCATGGGTAATGGTATCACCTACATGGGTATCCTTCACATTCTTAATACTGGCTGTCATATAGCCAACCATACCTGCACTTAACTCGTCACAGGGAATAAACTGCCCTGCACCAAAATAGCCCACTTCTACAATTTCGCACACTGCATCTGTGGCCATCATCTTTACACGTTCTCCCGGACGCATTCTGCCTTCCTTTATACGGCAGAATACAATAACCCCCTTGTATGGGTCATAAAGAGAGTCGAAAATTAATGCTTGAAGCGCTGCGTCAGGATCTCCACTGGGAGCCGGCAGACGATTTACAATCTGTTCCAGTACTTCTTCAATATTTAAACCAGTCTTTGCTGAAATCAATGGTGCATCCTGAGCCTCCAGCCCAATCACGTCCTCAATTTCTTCAATGACACGCTGTGGCTCTGCACTGGGAAGATCAATCTTATTAATAACCGGCAAAACATCCAGGTCATGATCCAGTGCCAGATATACATTGGCCAGAGTCTGTGCTTCAATCCCCTGGGCTGCGTCTACGACCAGCACTGCTCCATCACAGGCTGCCAGGCTTCGAGATACCTCATAGTTAAAATCCACGTGTCCCGGAGTATCAATCAGATTGAAAATGTATTCCAAGCCATCCTTTGCTTTATATACAATACGAACGGCCTGAGACTTAATGGTAATACCTCTTTCCCGCTCCAAATCCATATTATCCAACACCTGCGCCTGCATTTCTCTGCTGGTAAGCAAACCTGTCTTTTCAATAATTCGGTCTGCTAATGTAGATTTGCCGTGATCTATGTGGGCGATAATACAGAAATTCCTAATTTTACTTTGATCTATTGACATAATTTCCCTGCTCCTTACTGCTTTCGTCAATACATCTTACCACACACCTGGCATTTTTCACAAGAGGACCTT
>CAZYYO010000092.1:6671-7735 GCA_964650965.1 uncultured Lachnospiraceae bacterium
TAATCACCAACTGCCACCACAGAATTCGCCCCGGTTCCGTCGGAATCACAATAGGCCTCCTGAGAGTGGGTGTGATAAAGCAAAATCTTGGGACCTTCTATGGCGTTGTCTAATTTCATATTTTCTGCAAGAAGGGCTGATGCATTTAACTGTTGTGCATTTATGGTGGTTGTCCGGTCAATACGGTAAAAATTAGATATGAGATAATCATAATCATTTAATTTATCACGATTTACTTGAACTCGATTTGCTTCCTGCAGCTTCATCGCATCTTGAGCTGTCTGTTGCGTCTCCGCATGGTTAGAAATCAGATTGCCCTCAGCATCAATATAGGACTCATCCTGGGCTTCTTTTGCAATAATTTCTTCATAAGCCAGTTCGCTCTCTCTGGCATTTCCGTAATCCTGACTCACTCTGGTAAAACGAAGCACAGGCATTACCTGCTCCATCAAAGCAAAGGTGTAGCTTCCTAAAGATTCTGGTGGTTCTTCATATGTAAGACTGGGAATGTATAACTTTACCATTCCCTGATAACAAGTTTTCCTGGTCTGTGTTACTATTTCCTCCATTAGGGAATCGCTTCGATACCCTTTGCTTCCTATCATAAAGAAAAGGCTTGCGCAAAATGCCACAATTAATAATCGTTTCTTTTTCAACAGTACCCTCCCTGTGGCCAGATATTACAACAATACTTAACTATATGCATGGCATATGGAAGATATACCTGTCTTTTATCCCTCCGGAAGAAATGTCATATTTAATCCCTCTGAAATAGTGAAGCTTAGTCGTTCAATTTCCTCATCAATATCCTTATTTGTGACGTACATGGCATTCATTTTAGGGGATATTAATTCACGGATTAATTCCTCCTGCTCCGCTTCATTTAACTGGTTTAACTGTTCCTGCAGTCCCTTTTTATCCTTCATGACATCCAGCGCCTGAAGCATTGTGGTAAAGCTATCTGCTACAATGGTAGCTGCATCCACAACCGTTGGTACTCCGATACAGATGACGGGAATCCCCAAATACTTCTTATCAATAGCGTTTCGATGATTCCCAACACC
>CAZYYO010000093.1:0-7697 GCA_964650965.1 uncultured Lachnospiraceae bacterium
TGCTAAGGAACCATGTCCGATTTCACGACGTCCCGGTCCTCTAGAAGGCTTGGTTTCACCAACAGAGTAGGATGGGAAGTTGTAGTGATGCATGTAACGCTTCTCTGTAACATTTTCATCTAATCCATCAATACGCTGCTTCTCAGATAATGGAGCCAACGTAACAATATCACAAATCTGTGTCTGTCCACGGGTAAACATTGCGGAACCATGTACACGAGGAATTAAATCAACCTCTGCTGCCAATGGACGAATTTCATCAATTCTTCTTCCATCTGGACGCTTATGATCTTTTAAAATCATCTTACGAACTGTCTTCTTCTGATACTGATATACAGCCTCAGATAATACGCTTAACCACTCTTCATTTTCTGCAAATGCTTCTTCAAATCTTGCAGTAATCTGGCGGATATTCTCTTCTCTCACCTGCTTCTGGTCAGTAAATACTGCTTCTTCCATTTCCGCTGGAGTAACAATTTCCTTCATCTTGTCGAACATTTCCTGAGGAATTGCACAGCTGGTATAGGTATGCTTTTCTTTTCCAACTTCAGCAACCATCTGGTTAATGAATGCAATAATTCTCTGATTTTCTTCATGAGCCTTGTAAATTGCCTCAATCATCTTATCTTCAGGAATCTCATTTGCTCCTGCTTCAATCATGATTACCTTCTGTGCGGTAGAAGCAACGGTAAGCTCCAGGTCTCCGTTATCCCACTGCTCCTGAGATGGGTTAACGATAAATTCCCCGTCAACCATACCAATCTGAGTCATGGCACAAGGTCCGTCAAAAGGAATGTCTGAAATACTGGTGCTGATAGCAGAACCAAGCATTGCTACGATTTCCGGACGGCACTGTGGGTCTACGCTCATAACCATATTATTTAAAGTTACATCATTTCTATAATCCTTTGGGAAAAGTGGACGCATTGGACGGTCAATAACCCGGGCAGTCAGCACAGAGTTCTCAGATGCCTTACCCTCTCTCTTATTGAATCCTCCAGGGATTCTACCAACTGCATACTGCTTCTCTTCAAATTCAACACTTAATGGGAAGAAGTCAATTCCGTCCCTTGGCTTTTCGCTGGCTGTTGCAGTACTTAACACACATGTTTCTCCATATTGGATAAGTGCAGCACCATTTGCCTGTGCAGCAACACGTCCAACATCAACACGTAAGGTCTTTCCACCAATCTCAATGGTAAATGTTTTTGTCATGTTTCAATCTCCTTATCACATAAGTTATTTTGTTTTGGCAGGTCGACCGAAACTACTGAAAGACATAAGACATGTCTTACACCTTTCAGTGGTCTCGGTGTCCGCTTCTGCCACTTGGAATACCTGACCGGTATTCTTTTCTCAAGAAAAATAGAGCGGAATATACATTGATACTCCGCTCTAATAATGCAATTATTTTCTAAGACCTAAACGCTCAATGAGAGAACGATATCTTGCAATATCGGTATCCTTTAAGTATCCTAAAAGGTTACGTCTCTTACCAACCATCTTAAGAAGTCCTCTTCTGGAATGATGATCCTTAGGATTCTCCTTTAAATGCTCTGTTAATTCCTGAATTCTTGCTGTTAAAACAGCTACCTGAACCTCTGGTGAACCAGTGTCCCCTGCTGTTCTAGCATAGTCATTGATAATTGCCTGTTTCTTTTCTTTTGAAATCATGTTTCAATCCTCCTAAAATATTTTATATGCCTGCACTCAGCAAAAGGTCGGAGCGTCCATTCACCGAATACGGGTTAAATCATACTGATAAAGTATATCATATGATTTTCGCAAAGTAAACCATTAATTCAGTAATCGTACCACACAAATCGGGGAACGGTAATATGCATTACTGATTTTAATTCCTGTCTTCTTGGAGCTGGCATGTACAATCTGTCCATTTCCAATATAGATTGCTACGTGGCTGATGCTCTTGCCGCTTCCGTAGAAGAACAAGTCTCCCGGCTGAGCCTCAGAAGCCTTGATTCTGGTTCCACAGTTGGCCTGTGCCTTAGAGGAATGAGGCAGGGATACGCCATATTTTCTATAAATAGATAAGGTGAAGCCGGAACAGTCCGCTCCCTTAGTTAAGCTGGTTCCTCCCCATACATATGGGTTACCAACAAACTGTGTAGCATAGGATACCAAATCTACTCTTGCATCTGATACTCCTTGTCCATAACGAATCTCGGTAATGGTCATGGCCTTAGGTAATTCTGTTGACAGGTTCACATAGGTACTGCTTACATAGCCTGTCTCTCCATCCACATCTACCTGAATCCATTCACCTAAATTAGCAACTACATTTAATTCTTCGCCCATTGGCATTAATGCTAAGATGGTACAGTTGGTATTCTGCTCTGCTCTTACATATAAGGTCTGGGTATTAACGGTAGCTATATCCATTGCCACCTCAGCTGCCTTGCTCTTGGCTGCATCTCCGGTTAACAGATAGGAACCTAATACATAACCGGTAACGTCACCGGACTGAATCTTAATCCAGTCACCTGCCACCTCTAAAATCTCACAGCCTGCGTTCTCCGGCATCTTGCCTACAAGACTGGAGGTTTCGCTTGGCTCGGTTCTTACGTTAAGATTCCCCTGTACATTGGCAACACCAATATTGGTATATCCGTAAGTAGTATTACTGTTATCAGCTGCTGCAGTGGTTACTGCATCTGACTGAGACACCTGTACTGCCGGAGCCTCTTCTATATTTACTGTAGTAACCTCTGTGACACCTGCTGTAAGATTCTGATTCTCAACCTGTGATGATGTCTTACAAAAGCTAACTAACAAACATCCACAACATACAATGGAAAATACACTGATGATTTTCTTCTTCATGCTTCCTCCGCTTATTTCTTTCTCTATTGGATTCTTTTGCATTAAAAAAACAGTAGCTTATTTCATCTACTGTTTCTTCCCGTGTATTATAACAGGGCATGTAAGAAATGTCAACACTTTTGTAACATTTCTGTAACAAGTCAGTTTTTATATCTCATTTTCTTCATAGCTGTCCTGATTAAAATATTCCAGTGCCTGCTTTGTATCCTTCTTCATCTGTTCCTTTAAGGAATCCAGGTTTTCGAACTTCATTTCCGGTCGAAGATATTTCAGAAAAACAACCTTCACCTTCTGTTCATATACATCCTCATCAAAATCCAAAATATGGGTTTCAATTCCAATCTGGCGTTCTCCCTGTATTGTTGGCTTCACTCCAATATTAGTAACACCATGATAGGTTCTTTGGTGGATTACCACCTGAGTTACATAGACTCCATTTGGCGGCAATAGCTTGTCCGCTGGAGGAATCAGGTTGATGGTAGGAATCCCAATGGTATGTCCAATGTGGGTTCCATGCACCACATGTCCCCATACGAAGTACCCGTATCCCAACAGCTCGTTTGCCTTCTCAATATTGCCTGTACGGATTTCCTCCCGTACATAGGTGCTGCTGATATCCCGGTGATTCTGCTTCATTTTCTCTATCACCTGAAGCTGAAAGCCATATTTCTTAGACAGGGTCTGTAACAGTGTAACATCTCCCCGTCCCATATATCCGAAGTGAAAATCTGTGCCTACTGCCAGATATGCCATGTGAACCTTCGTCACCAGTAATTCTACAAATGCTTCCGGTTCCATGTGCATTACCTCCTGGGAGAAAGGATATTCAATCAGATAATCTACCCCTTCCTGTGCCAGAATCCAGGCTCGTTCCTGGTTGGTAATAAGATTCTTCACATCCCCTGCCTCCAGCTTCGTTCTAGGAGAGGTGTCGAAGGTAAATACAACGGATTTTAATCCATTTGCCTTCTGCTCCATAATCTTATGGGTCAACAGCTCATGCCCCTTATGTATTCCATCAAATTTGCCAACGGTTACGGCAGTGTGATATGCAATTGTATCTTCTCTTAGGTCTTTTAAATATTCCATATTACTCCAAAAACATCTTCCTTAACACAAGTCTGGCATCCTTCCACTGATAAACACCTACAAAGGTATCATCTAAAAGATACAGGCGAAAATATAGCTCTTTCTGCCCATCGGCATCGGCTAGTATCTGTTGCAGAAGCTCTTCACTATCTGACTCTAAGTCCTCTGGTGCCAATTTTCCACCATTTACAATCTGCTTATTGGCCTGAGAGCTTCCCACCAGTCTGGGATAGGCAGAAAACACCTGATCAATGCTGACCATATGCTCTTCGATCTGCTGTGTGGCGGTCAACGCCTCAATCTCAGCAAGGGGCAATGCATCCTCTATAGAAAATCCTGCCACTCTGGTTCTTATCAGCGATTCCATGCAGGCTCCACAGCCCAGCTTTTCTCCAATGTCGTCACAAAGGGTTCTAATATAGGTTCCTTTCGAACAATGAATCTGCATTCTTACCCTGGGCAAATCCATTTCCAGAATTTCAATGGAAAAAATATGAACCGGCCGAGGCTTACGTTCCACCTCCACACCGGCTCTTGCTAAATCACACAGCTTCCTTCCATTTACCTTCAATGCTGAATACATGGGAGGTATCTGGTATATATCGCCTGTAAAATCAGAAATCACCTGGCTTACTTCCTCAGGGGTAACAGTAACGGGGCTCTCTGTTAAGACCGTTCCTGTAAGATCTAAGGTATCTGTTGTAATGCCTAATCGCATCACTGCCTGATATACCTTATCCTTATCCGTTAACAGGTCACAAACCTTGGTTGCCTTGCCAATACATACAGGAAGTACTCCGGTAGCCTCCGGGTCTAACGTTCCGGTATGACCGATTTTCTTCATATGAAGAATGCCTCTTAGCTTAGCCACCACATCAAAGGAGGTGTACCCTGCTTCCTTATATACATTAATGATTCCACTTTTCATTACAGTCTCACTCTTACATCTTCTACAATCTGATTTATGATTTCTTCAGGTGTACCATGCATGGTAAAGCCTGCTGCTTTGGCATGGCCTCCCCCTTGATATTTCATGGCCAGCTCTGCCAGATTCACATCCCCGGTAGCTCTGGTACTCACCTTATAGCTTCCATCTGCATTTTCATAGATAAAAATTGCAACCTCCACATCCTTGGTAGCTCTTAACTGGCTGACGATGCCTTCTAGGTGCTTTGGCAGAACATGAAATGCTTCCATTTCCTTCTGAGTGATCACGCTGGCAATACATTTTCCATCCAGATATAATCTGGCATTATCCAAGGCTCTTCCTAAGATTTTATTCTGTTCAAAGGTCTTGGTATAGAAGGTATCACTTACAATTTTCGGAAAATCAATTCCTTTACTCATCAGCTTACCTGCAATATGCATCGTATGCTGTGAGGTACAGGAATATTGAAATACACCAGTATCATGAATGATGCCAGTATAGATGCACTCTGCAATCTCCGGTGTTATCTTCTCTTCAATCATAAGATTATAGACCAGCTCACAGGTAGAGCTGGCTTCTGGTACAATATGATTCTCATCTGCAAATGCCTGATTGCTTACGTGATGATCTACACAGATTTTTCTGGCTGATTCTTTAAAATATTTCTCAAAAGGACCAAGACGTGTAGCATCTCCACAATCCAACACAATAAACAAATCAAATGCTCTATCTTCTTCACTGGAGCTTACAATAGCCTCTGCTCCCTTCAAAAACTTGAAAATATTGGGAATCGGCTCTAAAAACACCGTAACATCAACGGTGGGATAATAGGTGGAAATGTAATTATAGACCCCCAGGCAGGAGCCAACGCAGTCTCCATCCGGCCGTACATGTCCGGCAATTGCAACGGTTTTCACATTCATTAATTGGGAATCTAAATTCATTAACATTTCTTCTTGGCTCCTTATCTTACTTTTATCCAATCATATTACTACTGCTTGGAAGGATGGTTCACTTCATCAATTAATTTTGACATATGCACTCCGTATTCAATGGACTGATCCATTACAAAGGTAATCTCCGGAGTATTACGAAGATTGATGGTACTAGCAAGCTTTCTGCGGATATATCCGGAAGAGCTTTTCAGTCCCTTTAACGTATCTGCCTGTGCCTTTTCATCCCCTAAGACACTAATATATGCCTTACAGGTTTTTAAGTCAGGTGCAACCTCTACTGAGACCACACTGCACATAGGGCTGATTCTTGGGTCTTTTACTTCTCCACGAATAATATTGCTCAGCTCTCTTAATACCTCTTCGTTGATTCTTGTATTCTTAATGCTTCGTTTTCTCATAAAACTCCTATCTTGGCACTTCTACCATAATATAAGCTTCTACTTCGTCTTCTTCTTTAATCTCGCTGAATCCGTCAAATACAAGTCCACATTCGTATCCTGCCTTCACTTCCTTCACATCATCCTTGAATCGTTTCAGTGAAGCTAAATCGCCTTCAAAGATCTGTGTTCCTTCTCTGGTAATACGAACCTTACAGCCTCTCTGGAACATACCATCTAAGATATAAGAACCAGCAATATTACCAATATCAGAAGACTTGAAGATCTGACGTACCTGAGCATGACCAATCACCTTCTCTTCAAAAACTGGGTCAAGCATACCCTTCATAGCAGCCTCAACATCTTCAATGGCATTGTAGATAACCTTATACAGGCGTACATCTACCCCTTCCTGGTCTGCTGTTAATTTTGCAGTAGGATCCGGACGAACATTAAATCCGATAATAATGGCATTGGAAGCAGATGCAAGAATAATATCACTTTCGTTAATGGCACCAACGCCGCCGTGAATAATCTTAACAACAACTTCATCATTTGACAGCTTAACAAGACTTTGCTTTACAGCTTCTACGGAGCCTTGTACATCTGCTTTTACAATAATATTTAATTCCTTCAGATTTCCTGTCTGAATCTGTGTAAACAGATCATCTAAGGACATCTTAGCCTTGGTATCTTCAATCAGCTTATTCTTTCCTTCAGAAACAAAGGTCTCTGCAAAGCTTCTTGCATCCTTCTCGGAATCCATGGACATAAAGATTTCTCCTGCATTTGGCACATCTGACAATCCAAGAATTTCTACTGGAGTAGAAGGACCTGCAGTCTTAACACGCTTACCGGTGGCATCAATCATGGCACGTACTTTACCATAAGAGCTACCTGCAGCAATTGGGTCTCCTACGTGAAGGGTTCCCTTTTGTACCAATACAGTTGCAACAGCACCACGGCCCTTGTCTAACTGGGCTTCAATCACAATACCTCTGGCATTTCTGTTTGGATCTGCCTTTAATTCACATACCTCTGCGGTTAACAGAATCATTTCCAGCAAGGTGTCGATTCCTTCATGGGTATGAGCGGATACTGGAACGAAAATGGTACTTCCACCCCAATCCTCAGGAATTAATTCATACTCAGATAATTCCTGCTTTACACGTTCAATATTTGCATTTGGCTTATCAATCTTGTTGATTGCAACAATAATCTCAATTCCAGCTGCCTTGGCATGGTTAATTGCCTCTACAGTCTGTGGCATTACACCATCATCTGCTGCTACCACAAGAATTGCAATATCTGTAGAATTAGCTCCACGCATACGCATTGCTGTAAATGCTTCATGTCCCGGGGTATCTAAGAAGGTAATCTTCTGTCCGTTAATAGATGCCATATATGCACCAATATGCTGTGTAATACCACCAGCCTCACGGTCTGTTACCTTGGTATCACGAATGGCATCTAACAGTGAAGTTTTACCATGATCTACGTGTCCCA
>CAZYYO010000094.1:0-1709 GCA_964650965.1 uncultured Lachnospiraceae bacterium
AGCTGACACAAGGTTCTGTTTTTCATAAATAGGCTCCTTATTCTGCCTGTAAATTTTCCTCGGTACCTTCCTTATCCTTGGTAATGGTTTCAATAATAATATCATCATTTCTCTCATAAATGGTGCTTAGCTGATAGGAATTATACAAAATTCCTGTGGTGTCACCATTCACAGAGATCTGCACCTTGTTAATGGCATCCACTTCTGTAAGGGAATCCACAATAGAATAAATCACTACTTGCTCTGAGATATCAGACATCTGATTTAAAAAGGTAGAATTCAAATTAACATAACAGGTCCCATCGGTAACTGTAATTCCAAGTAGCTTGGTATTCTCCGGAATAGAAGCCTTGGCAGATTCTATGTCCGGCCCCTTTAACAGGTATTCCATAACCAGCTTCTCTATGGGCACGTTGCTGCTGTAATACACCTTCTTCTGTTCCTTCACCAGAGACTGACCATCTGCACTGGCAAAATACAGGGTTAGGGTGGTATTTAGCAGGGATTCCGTTTCTTCCCCAAAATCCTCAATAAAGGTATCCTGATTCATAGCTCCCACCACATTTTTCGCAGTATCTACCAATGGGGAATTAGACACATAAAAGGTTACATCATCTACCCCATCCACCTGCATTAAGGTTTTGACTACCGCTGCCCGAACCAGCACCTCAGAATAGCCCTCCATAGAATAATAATCTCTGTTAAAATATACGCTAAGAGAACCATCCGTCAGCTGATAATCATCCACCGAAACATCCTGGGGAATGGGCTTCATGTAGTCCACACTATTTACATCTGTAGAAAGAACCTGTATAAATTCATCGATTAATTCCAGCGTATCTGTGGCTTCGGCTTCATAATCTACCTTTTCCAATGCGGTACCCTGGGTATTTAAGTAATAAATAACATAAGCATTTTCATTCTTCTTACCACCACACGCTACCAGCAAGCATGCCAGCACAGGTAATAGCAGAAGCAATAATCTTTTTTTCATGTTATTCCTCCTTTGCAATATAGTTCAAAGGAATACGTACATCAAACACGGTTCCCTCTCCCTCTACACTGTGCACCTTAATTGCTCCACGGTGCATAAGAATAGCATTTCTTGTAATAGCCAGTCCCAGACCGGTTCCACCGATTTCTCGAGAGTGGGACTTATCCACCCGATAAAATCGTTCGAAGATTTGATCCAGGCTGTCCTCCGGGATTCCCATTCCGGAATCCTCCACTTTAATATAGCAGTATTGGTGATCTGCATTGATAGATACATGTACCCATCCATTTTCTTTATTATACTTAATGCCATTTTCTACCAGATTGGTAATGGCAAGAGTGATCTTCACCTCATCCACCTCTGCGGTAACCGGGCGGAAGCTTTCTAATACCAGCTCTACCTGCTGCTTCTCTGCAATGGGCTTAAGCCTTTTTAGAATTAATTCCATTAATTCATTCATATTTACTGGAGAAATATTTAAGCTAACCGCAGATTTATCCATCTTAACCAGAGACAACAGGTCATTAATAATCTTGGTCTCTCTGTCAATTTCATTTCCAATATCTCCCATAAACTCCTGGTATAATTCGATAGGCACATTTTCCATTCCATTTAAGGAATCCGCCAAAACCTTCATGGAGGTCAGTGGTGTCTTCAGCTCATGTGACACGTTGGATACAAATTCCTGTCTGGAATCATCAATGGTCTTCATTCT
>CAZYYO010000094.1:1809-7511 GCA_964650965.1 uncultured Lachnospiraceae bacterium
GCACTGGCAACTACATTTTCCCAAACAATGGTTTTGCCTTCATCCACTCCGTATGTATCCCTGATAATCTTAAGGGACGTATCAATCACCATAATACGACCGGAATATGCCCTGGTTAATGCACTAAGCTGATCATTGACTTCATCTGATGTGGGATTATTAATGTAACCACTGGTTACAATCTGATTATTTACCTGCTGCAGCTGACCTGCCATTTCGCTTTCATCACTGGCAATGGTCCTTTGCTGGTATAAGGTTAAGAAACCCAGTCCAAGAAGCAGGGACGGAATAATTCCCACTGCAAGGACTAAGATTAAGACTTTAAATTTCAGGCTGTTGAAGTAAGCCCTAACTGCTTTTCTTTTCTCCATTTACTGCACCTTAGCTATTTTTGATAATAGTATCCTACGCCCCACTTGGTATGAACATATCTTGGTTCACTGGGATTCGGCTCAATCTTCTCACGAAGTCTTCGAATGTGAACATCCACCGTTCTTGCATCTCCCGGATAATCGCTTCCCCAGATTGTGGTAAGAAGATCATCTCTGCTGTATACCTTGTTAGGATTCATTACCAGAAGCAGCAGCATATCGAATTCCTTGGAGGTGAGATTAATCTCCTGTCCCTTAATCCATAACCGTCTGCTGTCTGTATCCAGCTTCACATCACCACTTTCAATTACCGTAAGCTTCTCTTCCTTAACAACTGCCGGTGTGGTTCTTCGCATAATAGCCTTAATACGTGCTTTTACTTCCAGGATGTTAAATGGCTTGGTGATATAATCATCTGCCCCATACTCCAGACCAAGAATCTTATCCATATCATCCCCCTTGGCTGTCAGCATTACAATAGGCATATTAGAAAATTCACGAATTGCCTGGCACACCTGGAATCCATCCAGCTTGGGAAGCATAATATCAAGAAGAATCATGTCATATTCATTTTCCTTAGCCAAATTCAGGGCTTCTTCCCCATCATAGGCACAATCAACTTCCATTCCATCCTGCTCTAAGCTAAATCGAATTCCCTTTACGATTAATTTTTCGTCATCTACTACCAGAACTTTCTTTGCCATTTTCTACCCTCAATTTACTGTAATATTATTTTTGATTTTATTGTAGGCACCTTCTTTTATGCCGGAAATATTCATAATCTCATCTGGAGAGGTAAAACCACCATGCTCTGTCCGATAGCTAAGAATAGCCTCTGCCTTGGATTCACCGATTCCTGTCAGGGTCATCAGCTGTTCCTTGGTGGCAGTATTCAGATTCACCAGACTGCCCTGTGCTTCCTCTACTGCTGCCGCTTCCCTGGCTTTCATGCTTTCTTCTACGGTAAGAACCACCAGCTGCTGCTCATCCTTTAGCTTCATTGCCTGATTCACGCTGGACGTATCTGCATTTTCAGCAAATCCACCGGCGGCTTCAATGGCTGCGTAGACACGGCTGTCCTCTGCCAACTTATATACGCCAGGCTGATTTACTGCACCGGAAATCTGCACCCAGATAGAACTGCTGTCCTGCTTATCATCAGACCCAGTCTGCTCCTGGTCTTCATCCTCAGCTTGCTTTTCCGACCTGGTCTCACTGGTACTTTCTAAATAGGACTTGGAACCACACGCCGTCAAAACCAGAACACAACTACATACCAGCAGTAATACTTCCATGATTTTATAAAATTTTCTCTTCATAATTTCTCCTTATTTTCTCATAAGGAGACCTCAATGCCTAATACGCTTATTGTAGCGAAAATAATCAAATATTACAAGAGTATTTCAATTTTATTTCTTTCTGGAAAATTTTGTAACCAATTTCTATACAAATGTGGCAAACACTTCATCCAGTTTCTTCTTCATTTCATCCATATCTTCTTTGGAAATCACCAGTGGTGGCAGCATACGAAGTACATCCGCTCCGGCAGACAGCACTACCAGCCCCTTTTCTAAGGCTCGCTTTACCACCTCACCTACTGGAATGGTAAGAACCAGTCCCTCCATAAATCCCATGCCACGAATACCTGTTACAAAATCATATTTGTCTACAAAGTACTGAAGGGTTTCTAAAAAGTATGGTGTCATTTCTTCTACATGCTGGCAAATGTTTCGCTCTACCATCATATCTGCTGTTTTCGATACTGCTGCACATACCAGAGGATTGCCTCCATAGGTAGTTCCATGGTCGCCAGGAACCAGAGATGCAGCGGCAACCTTCTCGGTAACCATAAAAGCTCCTACCGGCACACCTGCTCCAAGTGCCTTAGCACTGGTCATAATATCCGGCTTTACGTCATAATGCTGGCAGGCGAAAATCTTACCGGTACGTCCCATGCCGCACTGAATTTCATCTAAAATCAATAAAATATCATGCTCATCACACAGGGCACGAACTCCCTTGATAAATGCTTCTGTGGCTGGATATAAGCCACCTTCTCCCTGCACCGTCTCCATAATAATGGCACAGGTTTTCTCAGTAATCTGAGCCTTCACAGAATTCAAATCATTAAAGCTTGCAAATCGTACTCCCTCCATTAATGGAAGAAATGGCTCTCTATAGTGTTCTGTTCCTGTAACAGACAGGGAGCCTACGGTACGTCCATGAAAGGAATGCTCCATGGCAATGATCTCATGACCTGCAAAGCCATCTCGCACATAGGCATATTTCTTAGCTGTCTTAATGGCTCCTTCAATAGCCTCTGCCCCACTGTTGGTAAAGAAAATCTTATCCATTCCAGCAAGCTTTGTAATCTTCTCTGCTGCCTCTATCATAGGAACATGATAATAGAGATTGGAGGTATGGCATAATTTACTTACCTGATTCTTAACTGCCTCCTCATATTCTGCATCCCCATAGCCAAAGGCCATAACACCAATGCCTGAAGCAAAATCTAAATATTCCCTGCCATCGGTATCATACAAATGAACCCCCTTGCCATGGTCAAAAACTACCGGGAAGCGATTGTATACGTGAAATAAATGTTCTTCTGCATGATTAATATATTCCTGTTTATTCATGACTAAACCGTTCCTCCTCATCTCCAATCATTGCTGTTCCGATTCCTTTATTGGTAAATATTTCCAGTAACAGACAATGAGCAATCCGTCCATCTAAGATATGAACCCGTGACACTCCATTTTCAATGGCATCAATACAGTTATTCAGCTTGGGAAGCATTCCCCCTCCAATAAAGCCATCACCAATCAACGCCCTGGCTTCTGATACACTTAATTCAGAAATCAAAGAGGTCTTGTCATCCGGGTCCTTGTATACCCCTTCAATGTCTGTTAAGAAGGCCAGCTTCTCAGCGGATACCGCTTTGGCAATGGCACAGGCTGCATCATCTGCATTAATATTATATGTATCGAAATTATCATCTAATCCGATAGGACATACGATAGGCAGGAAATCATTTTCCAGAAGGTCTTCTAGAATATGAGGATTTACCTGAGTAACCTCTCCCACAAAGCCAATATCCTGTCCGTTAGACAGCTTCTTTTCTACCTTTAATAAGCCACCATCCTTGCCACTGATACCAATGGCATTGACACCTAACTCCTGTACCATCTGTACCAGGGATTTATTTACTTTATTTAATACCATTTCTGCAATTTCCATGGTAGGTGCATCTGTCTTACGCAAGCCGTTAATAAATTCCGGCTCCATTCCGGTCTTTTCCACCCAGCGGCTGATTTCCTTGCCGCCGCCATGGACAATAATCGGCTTAAAGCCTACCAGCTTAAGTAGCGTAACATCCTGAATTACCTGCTTTTTCAGCTGCTCATCTATCATGGCACTTCCACCGTATTTTACAACAATAATCTTTCGATTAAATCGCTGAATATAAGGAAGTGCTTCAATCAACACCTGTGCTTTTTCCAATACCTGTTCCATACTGTCGTTATTCATCTTATTTCTCTCTTTCCATCCTTTATTATGACCGATAATCGGCATTAATCTTCACATAGTCGTAAGTCAGGTCGCATCCCCAGGCAGTAGCCGTAGCATCTCCCTGCTTCATATCACAAATGGCGGTAACTGCATCACAGCTTAGAATTTTTGTAGCCTCCTGTTCGCTGTAATCCAAGGCAACACCATTTTCAATAATTTTAAGCTGTCCATTGGCACTTTTAAAATATAAATCTACAGCCTCCGGGTCGAAGTCCACCCCGGCATAGCCTAAGGCACATAGAATTCTTCCCCAGTTGGCATCATGTCCATAGATAGCCGCCTTGGTAAGACTAGAGGTAATCACCGACTTGCTTAAGGTAACTGCTTCCTGCTTATTTCTTGCATGTTCTACGGTTACTTCAAATAATGCAGTAGCTCCTTCTCCATCTCCCGCCATCATCATGGCCAGGGTCTTATTTACCTCCATAAGGGCTTCTAAGAATTTCCGGTAATTGTCATCCTTGGTAACCACCGGCTTATTTCCAGCCATTCCATTTGCCATAAGAAGACAGGTATCATTCGTGGAGGTATCTCCATCTACAGAAATCATATTATAGGTATCTGCCACTACTGTGCTTAATGCCTCCTGAAGCAGCTTCTTATCAATGGCAAGATCCGTGGTGACAAAGCTTAGCATGGTGCACATATTAGGATGAATCATTCCACTTCCCTTACTCATACCACCAACGGTAATCAATTTACCATCTACTTCAAAGGTCACCGCTGCTTCCTTCTCGTGGGTATCGGTAGTCATAATGGCGCGGGCTGCTGCATTTCCACTTTGGATACTGCCATCTAGTGTGGGAACCATGGTACGAATTCCCTGGCACAGCTTATCCATAGGAAGCTGCATACCAATCACTCCGGTAGATGCCACCAGAACGGATTCCTCTGGAATGGAAAGCTCTCCTGCAAGACACTGTGCCGTCTTGCTGCAATAGGAATAGCCCTCCTGTCCGGTACAGGCATTGGCAATTCCTGCATTAATCACCACTGCCTGAGCATACTGAGAAGTATTCACCACCTGCTGGTCCCATTTTACCGGAGCAGCCTTCACTACGTTTGTGGTAAAGGTACCAGCTACCTGGCAAGGCTTTTCACTGTAAATCAGTGCCATATCCTCTCTGTCCTTATATTTAATTCCTGCTGCTGTATGTGCCGCCATAAATCCCTGGGAGGCTGTTACTCCACCTGTTATTTTCTTCATCTTTGTCACCTCGTTTTTTTGAACATCAGTCCATCCTAAATTTGCCTTGGGCAAATGGACTTGACACAATTATTGATTAAATCGAACAATATTTTCATCATTTAATGGAAAATCATAATAATTTAAGTCTGGTCGTAAATGCCAGCCCTCTTCATTCCAGAATTGGTTGCCTACCTTATTATCGGTAAATGCAACCAGACATAATTTATTAATGTGCTCTGCCTGAAGTGCCCGCATACAGGCGGTAGCCATTGCCTTGCCTATTCCCTGCTTACGATACTCTTCCTGCACACACACGTGATAGAAGCTTCCCTGTCTCCCATCATGTCCACATAGAATGGTTCCGACAATGCTGTTGTCTACCAGTGCCACCATACTGGTGTTAGGGTTTCGATCCAGGAAGCGTAGCACCCCTTCTTCGGAATCATCAATGCTTCTGATTCCAAAGCCATGAATCTTCATCCACAGCTGATGCACCTTATGGTAATCCTCTGGTGTCATGACACGGATTGTGTAATTTATCATCATCTTATCCTCTTATAATTATAGCT
>CAZYYO010000095.1:0-7493 GCA_964650965.1 uncultured Lachnospiraceae bacterium
CAGGTCACCAGGTAATCGAAGTATAGGATTGGGGTAAAATGAAAGAAATTAACAGAATCGTATTTGCAGGGGGAAGCGGTATTAGCCGCTCTGCAATGGCAAAGGGTATCTTAGATGAGATGCCTACCAAGAGAAATATTCAAGTGGAGAACCGGGGAATTATCGTACAGTTTCCAGAGCCTTTGAATCAAAAGGCAGAGGCAGTTATGATTAGCAATGGACTGTGTACCGATAATTTCCGTACCCAGCAGCTGGAGGAAGAGGATTTTCGCCCAGGAACCCTGGTGATTACTATGGAAAACAGCCAGCGAAATAAAATTATAGAAAATTATGAAGGGGCAAATGAGGAGAATACCCAGGTCCTGTCTACATTAGTAGGAGATGAACTGGAAATTATCGACCCCTATGGTGGACCACTTCAGTCTTATGGAATTTGCTATGAAATGTTGAAGAAATCTATAAAGAAGCTGGTTAAGATGTTAGACGAGGAGGTAGACTATGAGTGAAAAGCGTACCGATTACATTAGCTGGGATGAATATTTTATGGGAGTATCCTTTTTGTCAGGCATGCGGTCTAAGGATCCGAATACCCAGGTGGGTGCCTGTATTGTAAGCCAAGATAATAAGATTTTATCTATGGGATACAATGGGTTTCCTTCTGGCTGCTCTGATGATGAATTTCCCTGGAATCGAGATGGGGATTCTCTGGAGAATAAATATTTCTACACCACCCATAGTGAATTAAATGCCATATTGAATTATCGAGGTGGCAGTCTAGAGGGTGCAAAGCTATATGTATCTTTGTTCCCCTGTAATGAATGTGCCAAGGCAATTATTCAATCCGGAATCAAAGAAATTATCTATGACAGTGATAAATATGAGAAAACACCATCCGTTATAGCTTCGAAAAGAATGCTAAGTGCCGCAGGGGTTATTTATCGGAAATATGAGCATTCTAATAGAGAAATAACCATAAATTTATAAATTTGTTACACTTTTAACAATTCGTATATTGTAAATAAAAAACAGAAGGAGTATTCTGTGTGAGAAAAAAGAAAAATCCCGTTTTGGAAATGGTTATTTTAATTAGTCAGATAGGAATAACCATGCTGGTTCCCATTATTATGTGTACCCTTTTAGGAACTTATTTGGGAGACCATTATAACATTCGCTGGATTGCTGTGGCAGGTTTCATAGTAGGTGCCATTGCAGGCTTTCAGAATGTATATCACCTGGTGAAGAAATATCTGAAGGACGAGAAGCGTCCAGGGGAAATAGCCCGGGAGAATGAACAGAAAAATGAAGATATTAAAAAGAATTAATCCTGCACTTCCGGGACTGGAAGTGGGTATTATCATTTATGGATGTATTATCCAGCTGGCAGGCGTATGGTTTGTTGCAGATAAACTAAGGTTTTCAACAGGGCTGTGGATTGGAATTGCATTGGCACTTGGAATGGGAATTCACATCGCTCTTATAATACAGGACTCTGTGCTGGCACAGGGAACCAATAGCCGTATGTTTTCGGCAAAATCCGTTCTTCGTTATCTTATTGTAGTGATTATTTTCTTTGTAATGATGAAATTTCATCTGGGGAATCTGGTTGCTGCATTTATTGGAGTTATGGGGCTAAAGGTGAGTGCTTATGTACAGCCTTTTATGCATATAAAGTTATCTAAGTTCCTTCACGGTAATACCAGTGAAGAAGACTTCACGACAGTGGAGGAATTAAATGAAGAGGAGGTGAAATTGTGAATAGTGCAATTTTGATGGCAGGTTCTGCTGACAATATTGATTTTATGATTCATGGGCTATTCTCCTATGAGTTCTTCGGACAGACGGTATGGATTACCACAAGTCATGTTTGTATTTTAATTGTCATGCTGGTGCTGGTAATTTTCTCTATTCTAGCCAATAGAAAAATGAAGTGTGCTACAGAAGTACCGGATACATTTCAAAATATTCTGGAGCTGGTTGTTGAGAAGCTGGATGGTGTTGTGTCAGGAACCATGGGACCTAGTGCTCATAAGTTTGCCAATTATATCTCTACGATATTTATCTTCATATTATTGAGTAATATCTCCGGATTATTTGGACTTAGACCGCCAACAGCAGATTATGGAACTACATTTGCCCTGGGTATTATTACCTTCGTTCTCATACACATTAACAAAGTGAAGCATAATAGTATCAAGACTATCTGGACAGATATGTGTTCCCCATTACCACCCTGGTTGCCAATATGGCTTCCAATTAATATTATCAGTGAAATTGCAGTCCCAATTTCATTGTCACTGCGTTTGTTTGCAAATGTTCTGTCAGGAACCGTAATGATGGCCCTTGTTTATGGTCTCCTAGCCAAGATTGCGATAATCTGGCCGGCAGTGCTCCATGTGTATTTTGATTTATTTTCAGGAGCAATTCAGACATACGTATTCTGTATGTTAACCATGACATACATTTCCCAGGCAATTGGGGATAACAATGAGTAGTAAATAATAAAGACAAGCGTGTTATGTCAGTACAGCTGATATCACATAACAAGAAGGAGGAAACATAATGAATATTACAGGAAATGATTTAATTTTAGCATGCTCAGCAATTGGTGCAGGATTAGCAGTTATCGCAGGTATTGGACCTGGTATTGGACAGGGTATCGCAGCAGGACATGCAGCTGCAGCAGTAGGTAGAAATCCTGGGGCACAGGGTAAGATTATGGCAACCATGTTATTAGGACAGGCCGTTGCAGAGACAACTGGTCTGTATGGTCTATTAGTAGCAATGCTGTTACTCTTTGTAAAACCTCTCGTTGGTTAATAGCGTAGGTAATATTTTCCTACGGAAAACATTACAAGAGAAAGGAGGAGCTACTAAGAGATTATGACAAGACTATTTAACCTTGATTTTCAATTACTTCATGACAGTATTTTATTGGGAATCTCCGTATTCTTCTTATTCATGATTATGTCCTATAACCTGTTTAATCCAGTACGCAAGATGCTGACAGACAGGCAGAATAAGATTAAGGGAGAGCTGGAAGATGCCTTGACAGACAAAAGCAAGGCAGCAGCCCTAAAAGCAGAATATGAAGCAAAGCTTGCAGATGTAGATAAGGAATCAGAAGAAATCCTTAGTGAAGCAAGAGCGAAGGCATTGAAGAATGAAGCAAAGATTGTAGCTGAAGCCAAGGAAGAGGCAGCCAGAATCATTGCAAGAGCCAATGATGAAGCAGAGCTGGAGAAACGCCGGGTTGCTGATGAAGTAAAACAGCAGATGGTAAGTGTTGCAGCTATGATGGCCCAGAAGGTGGTAAGTGCCAATATTGACACTACCATACAGGATTCCCTGGTAGAAGAGACGTTGAAGGAAATGGGTGACGAAACATGGCAAAGTTAGTTTCTGATGTGTATGGTGATGCATTATTTGAACTTGCTGTGGAAGAAGAAAAGGTAGATGAATTTGCCCAGGAGGCAGAAGCCATTATCACGATTCTTCATCAGTCACAGGAACTGACTCAGGTGATGAATCATCCAAAGATTATCAAAGAAGAGAAGATGGAAATGATCGAGAACATTTTCACAGGAAGAGCATCCAAGGAGATTGTAGGTCTTATGAGGATGGTTGTGGAGAAGGATCATTTTGCAGAAATGGAAAATATTTTCACCTATTTTATCAGTAGAGTTATGGAATACAAGAACATTGGTGTGGCACAGATTACCACTCCATTGGAATTATCTGATGTACAGAAAAAGCAGGTGGAAACACGTCTCTTAGAGACAACAAAATATGTGGCATTTCGTATGGAATATGCTATAGACCCCGAATTAATCGGAGGAATGGTAATTCGCATTGGTGACCGTGTGGTTGACAGCAGTATTAAAACACAGATTGCACAGTTGGCAAGGGAATTATCCAAAATACAGTTGAAAGTAGGTGAATGCGCTCCATGAATTTAAAACCAGAGGAAATAAGCTCTGTTATTAAAGAGCAGATGAAACGATATGCAGCGCAGTTGGAAGTAGCCGATGTGGGAACCGTCATTCAGGTTGCCGATGGAATCGCTCGTATTCACGGCTTGGAAAACGCGATGCAGGGAGAACTTCTTGAATTCCCCGGGGAAGTATATGGAATGGTATTGAACCTGGAGGAAGATAATGTTGGTGCTGTATTACTTGGTGACCAGCGTAATATTAACGAAGGAGATACCGTTAAAACCACTGGACGAGTAGTAGAAGTGCCAGTAGGGGATGCTATGATTGGCCGAGTTGTTAATGCACTGGGACAGCCAATCGATGGAAAGGGACCAATTGAGACCAGTAAGTTCCGCCAGATTGAGCGAGTAGCATCTGGTGTTATTAGTAGAAAGTCTGTAGATACTCCTTTACAGACAGGTATTAAGGCCATTGACTCTATGATTCCTATTGGAAGAGGACAACGAGAGTTGATTATCGGTGACAGACAAACAGGTAAAACAGCCATTGCCATTGATACCATCATTAACCAAAAGGGTCAGAATGTAAAATGTATCTATGTTGCCATCGGGCAGAAAGCAAGTACCGTAGCAACCATAGTAAATACCTTAGAAGAGTTCGGTGCCATGAGCTATACCACAGTAGTAGCATCTACTGCCAGTGAATTAGCACCACTGCAGTATATTGCTCCATATTCCGGCTGTGCAATCGGTGAGGAATGGATGGAGAATGGAGAGGATGTTCTTGTCGTTTATGATGACTTAAGTAAGCATGCAACCGCTTATCGTACCCTTTCCTTATTACTGAAGCGTCCACCAGGACGTGAGGCTTATCCTGGAGATGTATTCTATCTGCATTCCAGATTGCTAGAGCGTGCCGCACGATTAAGTGACAAATTAGGTGGAGGAAGCTTAACGGCTCTTCCAATTATTGAGACCCAGGCAGGCGACGTATCTGCATATATCCCTACCAATGTAATTTCCATTACAGATGGTCAGATATACTTAGAGACAGAAGCATTTAATGCAGGCTTCCGTCCAGCTATTAATGCAGGTCTATCTGTATCTCGAGTAGGTGGTTCCGCACAGATTAAGGCAATGAAGAAAATTGCAGCACCTATCCGTGTAGAATTAGCACAGTTTAGAGAGTTAGAATCCTTTGCACAGTTTGGTTCCGAGTTAGATGCAGATACAACGGAGAAATTAGCACAGGGTGCCAGAATCCGTGAAATGTTAAAGCAGCCTCAGTACAAGCCATTGCCTGTAGAATATCAGGTTATGATTATTTATGCTGCTACCAGAAAATATTTGCTGGATATTCCGGTAGATGACATCTTAACATTTGAAGCAGCATTGTTCGAGTATGTTGATACCAAGTATCCAGAGCTTCCGGAAACCATTCGTGAAACCAAGGTGATTGACGAAGAAACAGAGAAGATATTAATAAAAGCAATCGAAGAATGTAAGACAAGCTACAAGTAGAAACAGGCGAAAGGCGGTGAAGATAAATGGCCTCAATGAGGGACATTAAACGGAGAAAGACCAGTATTTCAAGTACCCAGCAGATCACAAAAGCCATGAAGCTTGTATCTACCGTAAAATTACAGAAAGCCAGAAGTAAAGCAGAGCAGACCACAGCATATTTTGACTATATGTACCAGACCGTCAATAGTATGCTGGCCAAGGCTGGAACCATTCAGCATCCATATCTGATGAAGAGCGAATCTAAGAAGAAGGCAATTGTAGTGATTACCTCCAATCGAGGATTGGCTGGAGGATATAACTCCAATATTGTGAAAATGATTACAGGAAGTGACATTCCCATGGAGGATGCGGTGATTTATAACATTGGCCGCAAGGGTGCAGAAGGATTATCCCGCAAGGGCTATACCATTGCCAGGGACTATTCTGAAGTAATTGAGGCACCAGCCTATGAAGATGCCATGGCAATCAGTAAGGAAGTATTAGATGCTTATGCACAGGGAGAAATCGGTGAGATTTATCTAGCTTATACACATTTTAAAAACACCGTAAGTCATGAGCCAAAGCTGATGAAGCTGCTGCCTGTAGAGGTTGCAGCATCAGAGGATGCAGAGATCGTTGTTAAGGATGATGTTCTCATGAACTTCGAGCCTAACGAGGAAGAAGCATTGGACATGATTATTCCCAAATATATTACAAGCTTGTTCTACGGAGCCTTAGTAGAAGCAGTTGCCAGTGAAAACGGAGCCAGAATGCAGGCAATGGATTCTGCAACCAGCAATGCTGAGGATATGATTAGTGATTTATCATTGAAATACAACAGGGCCCGTCAGGGATCTATTACCCAGGAATTAACAGAGATTATTGCCGGAGCACAGGCAATTTCGTAAGGAGCAGAAAATGGCAGAAAAAAATATTGGAAAGGTTACCCAGATTGTTGGTGCCGTATTAGACATCAAATTCTCTCAGGGTGAGCTTCCTGAGATTAATGATGCGATTCGTATTACCAGAAAAAATGGTGAGAAATTAATCGTAGAAGTATCCCAGCATCTGGGAGACGATACCGTGCGTTGTATTGCCATGGGACCTACCGACGGATTAGTACGTGGAATGGATGCAGAAGCAACTGGAGCACCAATTAGTGTGCCTGTTGGAGAAGCAACCTTAGGACGTATCTTTAATGTATTAGGTGATCCTATTGACGAGATGGACGCACCACAGGATGTAGAATATATGCCAATTCACAGAAAGGCACCAGCCTTTGAGGATCAGGCTACTTCTACAGAAATGCTGGAAACAGGAATTAAAGTCGTTGACCTTCTTTGCCCATACCAGAAGGGTGGTAAGATTGGTCTGTTCGGAGGTGCCGGAGTAGGTAAAACCGTACTGATTCAGGAATTAATTCATAACATCGCTACAGAGCATGGTGGATATTCCGTATTCACCGGTGTAGGTGAGAGAACCCGTGAAGGAAATGACTTATATTATGAAATGAAGGAGTCAGGCGTTATCGATAAGACCTGCATGGTGTTCGGACAGATGAACGAACCACCTGGAGCTCGTATGAGAGTTGGTCTGACTGGACTTACCATGGCAGAATACTTCCGTGATAAGGGTGGTAAGGACGTACTGTTATTTATTGATAACATTTTCCGATTCACCCAGGCAGGTTCTGAGGTGTCTGCATTATTAGGTCGTATGCCATCAGCCGTTGGTTACCAGCCAACATTACAGACAGAGATGGGTGCACTTCAGGAGCGTATTACCTCCACCAAAAATGGGTCCATTACTTCTGTACAGGCTGTATATGTACCTGCAGATGATTTAACAGATCCTGCACCGGCAACTACATTTGCACATTTGGATGCAACAACTGTATTAGAGCGTTCCATTGCAGAGCTGGGTATTTATCCAGCCGTAGACCCATTAGGCTCTACCTCTCGTATTCTTGATCCGCGAATTGTTGGTCAGGAGCATTTTGAGGTGGCTCGTGGTGTTCAGGAAATCCTGCAGAAGTATAAAGAATTACAGGATATTATTG
>CAZYYO010000096.1:0-7394 GCA_964650965.1 uncultured Lachnospiraceae bacterium
ATTAGGAGATTCTGTATCAGCACTTATATATCTTCTTATAAGTTGTGTTACGAATATTGTTTTAGATATTATTTTTGTAAAATATGTAGGAATGGGTGTTAACGGAGTTGCACTTGCAACTGTTATTGCACAGTCTATATCCGCATTGTTATGCTTATGGAAACTGTTTCGAATGACAGAGTATTTCAAATTGAAACGAGAGCATTTGAAGTTAAGCAGCAGACACGTAAAGCAGATTTTTGAACTTGGAATTCCATCAGGAATCACACAGGCGATCATTTCGTTATCTATGATTGTTGTACAAGCACTTACCAATAGTTTTGGAGAGACCTTCATTGCAGCTAATGTTATGGTACAGCGTGTAGATGGATTTGCAATGCTTCCGGCCTTTTCTTTTGGAATGGCAATGACTACATTTGCAGGGCAGAATGTTGGTGCGAAACGAATGGATCGTGTTGAAAGAGGAACCAAGCAGGGAACAATCCTTGCAGTATGTACTTCAGCGGCTATCACAGTAATTCTGCTATTAGTAGGTCGCGCTTTGATGGGAATTTTCACCAATACACCGGAACTTGTTGATCTGGGAATGCAGTTACTTACAATTCTTGCTTTCGGATATCCAATGATGGCAATTACGCAGTCACTGTTTGGAATTATGAGAGGTGCTGGAGATACCTTAACACCTATGTGGTTAGCGGTACTTCAGACGGTTGTCCTTCGAGTGCCAATGGCATATCTTTTGGTATATCTGACTAGATCAGCAGAATACCCGAAAGGACGACAGGAATGTATTTTTGTATCGTTGGTAGTAACTTGGACCATCAGTGCATTGATGAATTATATTATTTTTAAGATTGGAAAATGGAAAAAGAAAGCAATCGCTTAGAACAAAAGCCATGGACAAATTTGCAATAGCAATATTTGTCCTGGCTTTTTTTTATTGTAAACACAAGATAAAAACCTAACCCTGTTAAGGTTAATTAAAAGGGAGTATCTACGCACCGTATTTTCTATAATAATCTCATCAAAGAGAAGAACTTAATGAGTAAAGGAGAAGATATAATGAGTAAAAAAGTAAGAATTGCAATTGTAGGTTGTGGTGGAATCGCAAATCAGAAGCATATGCCTTCTATCAAACAGTTCCCTGATCGTGCAGAAATGGTAGCTTTTTGTGACATCATTCCAGAGAGAGCTGAGAAAGCTTGTAAAGAATATGGTGCTGAAGGTGCGAAAGTTTACACTGATTACAACGAAATGTTAGCTGACAAATCAATCGAATTTGATGTGGTTCATGTATGTACACCAAATGTTGCACATTGTCCAATCACAGTTGCAGCTTTTGAAGCTGGTAAACATGTTATGTGTGAGAAACCAATGGCACATTGTACAGCAGACGCTCAGAAGATGTTAGATGCTTGGAAAAAAACTGGAAAGAAATTCACAATCGGATACCAGAACAGATTCCGTGATGATACACAGACTTTACATGCATCCTGTGAAGCTGGTGAGTTAGGAGAAGTATACTTTGCAAAAGCTCATGCACTTCGTAGAAGAGCTGTTCCTACATGGGGCGTTTTCCCAAATAAAGCACTTCAGGGTGGTGGACCACTTATTGATATCGGAACACATGCACTTGATATCACATTATGGATGATGGATAACTACGAACCTGTATCCGTATCCGGTCAGGTATTCTACAAACTTGGACGTCAGGAAGATGGACCAGAAGGAAATGTATTTGGACCATGGGATCCTAAGACTTTCGAAGTAGAAGATTCTGCATTTGGATTTATTAAGATGAAAAATGGTGCAACAATCTATTTAGAGTCTTCATGGGCTTTAAATGTATTGAAATCTATGGAAGCATCTACCACACTTTGTGGAACAAAAGCTGGTGCAGAGATTCACCATGGTGGAAGCTACGGCCAGGATGAATTAATCTATAACTCCGCAGAGCATAATCAGTTGATGGAAAAAGTAATCTCTCCACAGCCACTTGTTGATTTCTTTGATGGCGGAGCTGCAGCAGAAGCAGTTCGCGAGCAGGATCAGTGGATCGATGCGATTGCTAATGACAAAGAGCCATTAGTAAAACCAGAGCAGGCATTTGTAGTAACTCAGATTTTAGAGGCTATTTACAAATCTGCTGAGACTGGTAAAGAAGTATTCTTTTAAGCCTCTCAATAATGTTGTAAATAAATGATACGAGAAAGGAATTGTGCAAGAGGCATAATTCCTTTTTCAACAAAAGGATGAGAATAAGAAAGGAACATAAGCAGATGAATCAAACAAAGCTTAATAAATATAGTAGAAGTGTATCCATCATTGGCGTTGGATGTACTCCATTTATGTATACAGTAGATAACGAAGAAACAAACGGTCTTACGGAAGGGGAATTATACGGATATGCAGCTTTAAAAGCGATGGAAGATGCAGGAATCACAGCGAAAGATGTAGATTACTACTTCCACGGAGAGGCAAGTCCACTGAATGGTTCCAACTATTTAACCCCAAATATTCAGATTGGTAACTGGTTTGGTATGAAGGGAAAAGGCTCTATTCATCATTCAGAAGCTTGTTGTACAGGTTACCTTGCAATTGAGCAGGCAGTTAACGCAGTAGCATCTGGAAAATATAACTGTGTTCTTACTGGAGCAGTTGAATTCGGTGATAGTATTCCAGCTGGTGGAGATAGTGTTGAAGATCCAAAACATCCATATAAGAGACAGAAAATGACCATGGAGAAGTTCTTGAAAACGACTGCTTGGCTATATGATCGTACATATTCAAGAAGCCTTATGGCTCCAATGGAACTCATCTATGATGATGCTGCTGAAGATTATGTAAGAACTCGTGGAATTACTGCAGAGCAGATGGATGATACTTTGAACTGGATGGCAATCAATAATCGTCGTAACGCAGCGAAGGATGAACTTGCCATCGAAAGAACAGAATTTGCAGATATTGCAAAAGAAAAAGGCTTTGATAACGTGATGGATTATATGCGTTCTCCTTACAATCCTAAGATGGGAGATTTCCTTCGTATGGAAGGTGTAGAACGTAAATGTGATGGCGCAGCCGCTTGTATCGTATGTGCAACAGATATGATTCCAGAGATCTGCAAGAACTTAAATCATAAACCAATCGAAGTACTTGGTGTTGGTAGTGCAGCCTGCGAAGCTTCGACTCCTCATTTCGAAATTCGTGCAACGGAAGAAGCTGTTCGTCAGGTTTATGAAGTAACTGGTGTAAAACCAGAAGAATTAGACATTTTCTATGCAAATGACTTCATCATTACTTCTCACTTAATCTCAGCTGAGATAGCTGGATATCTTCCATATGGTGAAGGTTGGAAATATATCTGCGAGGGTCGTACTGCATATGATGGAGATAAGCCAATCAACACAAATGGTGGTAGAACTTCCTTTGGACATGCTCATGCAGCATCTGGTCTTGCTGATGTATACGAATGTTGTATGCAGATGCGAGGTGAATGCGGCGAGAGACAGGTCAAGAAATTACCTAAGACCGGAATGCTTAGAGGATATGGCGGAGCCCAGAACGTAGCAGCTGTACTTCTTAGAACATTAGAGAAATAGGAGGGAAATCACACATGAGTATCAAATTAGAAAAAGTAGTAGAGAAATTTTATTTAGGACTTGAAGAAGGTAAACTTCTCGGACGCAAATGTCCAAAATGTGGCGCTGTAGAATTCCCACCAGTATATGCTTGCAATAGTTGTGGAAATTTGGAGACAGAATGGGTTGAAATTAGTGGAAAAGCAAAAATGAAATCCATTGTTATGCCAGCAGCACTTTCTTCTAAACCAGAATATGCAAAATTCGGAGCTTTTGCATATGGAGAAGTTGAGCTTGAAGAAGGAGCTTGCTTCAATGCAGTTGTGAAAGGAATCAACAAAAAGAAGAGAAAAGAACTTTTAGATAAATTACCAGTTAATGTTCATGCAGAAATTGTAGACAGAGATGGTGGATTTAAAACCGTAATATTCGTACTTGATGAAGAGTAAGAATCATTGTTTCGGCTTCACTTGGATAGAAAATAGTCAATAAATTATGAAAGAAGATAGGAGATTTATAAAATGGATAGAAAAGAATTAGAAAGCAAAATTATTGAATTAGTTTCAACATCATACAACAAAGATGTGGCTGAGTTATCAGTGAATACATTAATTAAAGAGGAATTAGGCGGAGCTTCGATTCAGATGGTTGGTCTTGTTTCTGAAATCGAGAATGAATTGGACGTTATGGTTCAACTTCAGATTGCATCTGCATGCAATACCATTGGAGAACTTGTAGATAAGGTTGAGGAATTAATGTAATTTACGACTCAAAACGGAGGAAATTCACATGAATGTTCTAGAACAGATTTATGCGAAAGCGAAAGCAAATCCTCAGAGAGTCGCTTTTCCAGAAGCTACCAATGAAAAAATGATGCAGGCAGCTTATGAGACGGGAAAAGAAGGCTACATTATTCCAATTCTTGTTGGAAATAAAGAGGAATTAGTAAGTCTTTGCAACAAAAGAGGATATGAGACAGAGGTATTCCAGATTGTCGATATCGAAGAAGAATCATACAAACAGAAATTAATAGAAAGCTATGTGTCACTTCCTAACAGTATGTTGAAGGAGAAGGCATTGGCAAGACGTATGGCGAATCCTTTGTATTACGCAATGGTAATGCAGGCTGTAGAAGAAGCAGAAGTAACATTCGCAGGTATTGATAATACAACTGGTGACGTACTATTAGCGGGCCAGATGATCATCGGATTACAGCCTGGTATTAGTACAATTTCGAGTATTGGACTTTGTGATATCCCAGGATTTGAGGGAAGCGAGGGTTCATTACTGGCAGTAGGTGACAGTGCAGTATGTACGAATCCGAACCCAGAGCAGCTTGCAGATATTGCAATTTCAGCTTGTGATACAGTACATAGCTTATTAGATTGGGATCCAAGATGCGCAATGATTAGTTATTCAACGCTTGGCAGTGGTCAGGGAGAATTAATTGATAAGGTAGTGGAAGCGCTTCACATTGCAAACGAGAAGAGACCAGACTACAAAATTGATGGAGAATTCCAGCTAGATGCAGCTATCAAACCAGAAGTAGCAGCCAAGAAAGTGACAAGAGAAAGTGCAGTTGCGGGTAAAGCAAATGTGTTAATCTGGCCAGATTTAAATGTTGGCAATACTTCTGTTAAGTTGATTCAGACATTTGGTAAAGCAAATGCTTATGGACCAATGTTACAGGGCTTCAACAAAGTTGTCTGTGATTGCTCAAGAGGGGCACCAGTATCAGAAATCAAAGGAAATATTGTGATTTCTGCAGTTCGTGCTGCAGGAGGAAAGAAATAAATGAGTACATATAAAGTATTTGCGATTAATCCAGGGTCAACATCTACAAAAATCGCGTTAATCGAAGACGAGAAGACTGTTTTTTCTGCAAATGTAAGTCATGATGCAGCAAAATTGGCAGAGTTTGATGGTATTTCTGCGCAGATGCCATATCGTAAAGAAACAATTATGAATCTTCTGAAAGAAAATAATATTTCATTGGAAGGTGTTGATGCATTCGTTGGACGTGGTGGCGGATTATTATCATTAGTAGGTGGAACCTATGAAATCGATGAAACACTTTTAGATCATGCAACAAGAGGCGCTAACGGAGTTCAGCATCCAGCACAGCTCGGAAGCCAGTTGGCGGAAGAATTCCGAAAAGAGTTTGGTGGAAAAGGATTTGTTGTAAATCCTCCAGATGTAGATGAGTATCAGGATCTTGCTCGTATGACTGGTATCAAAGGTGTATATCGAACATGTCATTTGCATTCTTTGAACTTAAAAGAGACAGCAATTCGTCATGCCTCTACGCTTGGTAAGAAATACGAAGAATGTAACTTTGTAGTATGCCATATCGGTGGTGGAATTTCTGTTTCTGCACATAGAGAAGGTAAAATGGTTGATGGATTTGATATTGTTGGAGGAGAAGGACCAATGGCTCCAACTAGATCCGGAAGTGTACCTGTATCTGCGTTACTTAAATATGCGGAGGGAAAAGATTTAAAAGAAGTAAAAGGCCTTTGCACAAGAAACGGGGGATTTGTAAGTCATTTGGGAATTTCTGATGCACTTGAAATCTCAAATCGTGCAGCAGCAGGTGATAAAGAAGCTGCTATGCTTTGGAATACAATGATCTATCAGATTACGAAATGCATTGGATCTATGGCAGCTGTTCTTCATGGCAAAATTGATGGTATCCTCTTAGGTGGAGGCATGGTCTACAACAAAGATCTTGTAGCTCAGATTAAGGATGCATGCGAATGGATTGCACCAGTAACTGCTTATCCAGGAGAATTTGAGATGGAAGCAATGGCAGCAGGAGCTATCCGTGTCCTTTCTGGAAATGAAGAGGCAAAACATTATTCGGGAAAACCAGCATGGGAAGGATTTGATTTTGAATGAGTGAGAAAAAGCAAAAGAGAATCCATATCGCAACATTAGCCTTTGGTATTGCTTTTATGCCGCCTATTTGGGCGGTGCTAGCACCTTATATTGGGGTCACAACAGGAGCTGTAGCACTTATTTGCGCAGGACTATTTGTTGCGAATGGAAATAAACGAAGCGATGCATTTAAGATTAGTATTGGATTTCTTTGTGGAGATATATGGGCAGTGCTAGCCGTCTGGATGATGGAGAAAATGAATTTTAATCCAAATGCAGAATTGTATGTAACATTGTTTGTAATGGGAGGTCTTGCTGTTATCATAGGTGAGAATCTACCTAAATTTATCTACACACCATCTTGGTTATGTGGATGGGCAATTGGATTAACGATTATGGGACCAATGCAGATCGCAGACATTGGAACACTTCCAATTCAGATTGGAGTTGCCATGATAGTTGGCGTAGTATATGTAGGCGTCGGCGTGGATGCACTTCAACGTCTCTTAGTGAAATTATTTTAAATTGGGACGGGGTATTTTCTGATTCGGGACGGGGTATTTTTGCAAAATACCCCGTCCCGAATCAGAAAATACCCCGTCCCAATTTGATATATGCTATACTATTTGAATGAAGTTAAGGAGGTGCAAGAGATGAAGAAGGTTAGAATCATAGTTGCAGATATGCAGAATCTGAAATTGAATCCAGAGAAGATTCTTCCTCTGATTGCACCGCGGTATGTTGAGAAATATAAGCGATTTAAGGTGCAAAAAGAAGCAGATCAAGAACTTGTAACGGGATATATGTTGAAAGAATATCTTGGAGTTACAAGTGATGAACAGCTAAAGCTTAATGAACAAGGCAAACCTTATTTAGCAGAGGGTAAACCATATTTTAATGTATCCCATAGTGGAACTTGCGTGGTACTTGCAATTGCAG
>CAZYYO010000097.1:0-7380 GCA_964650965.1 uncultured Lachnospiraceae bacterium
CAAGGTTTGCTCCTTCAACCCTACGCCTTCTCCCCTCCCCTTGCGGCAAGTTCTGGGTGGGGGGCGGTGAGGATTGCGGAGCAATCCTCACGCCTAGGACGTTAGGTTTACGGAAATATCGGGCAGGGTGTTTATCTTTTTTATTGTAATTTTATATATCTGATTTTATGGCATAGCGCATTTTGGTGCTGCGAGAGCGGGGGTTGCGTTGGCATTCTTCGGGGGTGGGGCGTAGGACGTCCTGGGAGATTTCCTGGTAGAGGCCGGCGCGGTAGGCGGTTTTGAAGGCTTTTTTTACCAGACGGTCTTCTCCGGAATGAAAGGTTAGGATGGCTACTCTTCCACCAGGGGACAGGATATGGGGTAGTTTTTCCAGGAAGGTGTACAGGACTTCGTATTCTTGATTGACATCGATACGAAGTGCCTGGAAGGTTCGCTGGCAGGATTTTTTGATAGCTTCCTTTTTCTCTTTTTCCGGTACTTTTATCAGGGCTTGTTCTATGGCATTACGTAGCTGGGTGGTTGTTTCGATTTTCTCTCCCTGTTTTAGTTTTCTCATTACTGTGGCAGCTATTTCTTCTGCATAGGGTTCGTCAGCATTTTCTATTAGCATACCCTGGAGTTCTTCTGCATCCATTTGGGTGAGACGTTTGGCAGCAGATATTCCCTTCTCTGGATTAAGACGAAGGTCCAGGGGTCCCTCTACTTTATAGGAAAAGCCTCTGTCTGGATTATCGATTTGCATGGAAGATACGCCAAGATCTGCCAGTACAAAATCAAAGGTTCCCACCTCTTTTACCAGTTGGTCTACCTCTGCAAAATTTAGCTGACGAATGGTAAGGATATCCTCTCCATATCCCTTTTTCTCCAGACGTTCTTTTGTTTTAGCCATCTCTATTGGATCCACATCCAGACCATAGATATGGCCCTGTCCCTGGAGCTGCTCCAACATATGGCTGGTATGTCCGCCATAGCCAAGGGTACAATCTAAGCCCTGCTGTCCTGGTTTGATTTGAAGAAATTCCAAGATTTCATTTACCATAATGGAAATGTGCATTCCAGCCGGAGTACTTCCCTTGCTGATGACCTTTTCTATGGTATCTTTGTATTTCTCAGGATTCATTTCCTTATATTTCTCCCGATAGCTTTTGGGGTGTGTACCTGAATACCGTGGGCGACGCTTATGGGGTGTTACCTGATTTTCACCGTTTGTTCTTTCCTCTGCCATTGTTATATCTCCTTTAAATTCAAGTGTCTGCTTTTCTGTGGTTTTTCATATCATAGTATAACGAAATTGCCTGCATAATCAGGGTTTCCTTCTTATGCAGGCAGCTTTCTTTTCTTACGGCCATGCTTCCATCTATCTTTTTATTTTCCGCATATTGAAATGTAGCTTTTCACCAGCTGTATTAATTTATCATAATCCATAGAGCCGGTGTTAATACATAAATCATAGTTTCTGGTATCTGTCCAATCCTGGTGGGTATAATATCGGTAATAATCTCCCCGATACTTATCAATCTTCTCTAGCTTTTTCTCCAACTCTGCCTGTGGCTCGCCTGTCTGCTTGATCAGACGATTCATACAGTCATCATGGGTTGCATAGAAGAAAAGACGAATCACATTATCATAATCCTTCAAAACATAATCAGCACATCGACCTATGATAATGCAAGACTCCTGCTCTGCCAGTTCCTTAATAATCTTCGCCTGATAATTGAACAAATTATCATCTGACACAAAATTGGAACTTTCCGGCGAAATAATTTCTCCCTTGTATGGATTTCTTTTTAAAATAGCACTTAGCGGTGATTTCTTAAGACGTTCATCTGCTTCTCCAAAAAGCTCCTCACTAATGCCACTATCATCCGAAGCCATACGCAGGATTTCCCTGTCATAACAATGGATTCCCAGTTCCTTAGCTAGCATAATTCCCAAGGTCCTTCCACCACTTCCATATCCTCTTGCAATGGTAATCACTGTATTATTCATATTCATTGGCCCCCTTTTTCTGGGACATTTGTCTTCCATCAATTTCTCTGACATCAGACCATGTCACATACTTTATATTAAGAGTATAGCACAGTTTTCCCTACAATCCAAACTACGATTTCACACTTCTATTCCAAGCCCTTCAGACGATGTATTTGTTTCAATCCCAAGTCCTGTATCAGCTTACAGCAGGCATCATAGCCTGCATTTCTTATCACATGCCCCGGTGCATGAGCATCAATTCCCAGAATGACTGCATTACCCTCACATGCGGCCAGCTCCCAGAATTCTTTCCTGGGGTATTGCCTTCCTTCTACCATGCCTAGCATATTAATTTCCAGGGGAATATGCATTTTTTTCATTTCCTGACACAATCGTTTCATGTGTCGTTTATATATGTTACTATCCCCTACATAATGAACCAGATCTGGGTGGGCCAGGTACCGGTATAAGCCTGTGCCCATCCCCTGAATAACGGAATCCACATAATCCTTTAGTCTTTGCTCAGAAGTAGTTTCCTGTCCTACATAAGGGCCATGTTCCTCACTTTGGAGAAAATGTTGTCCCATAATCATATAATCAATCGCCAAATTCTCTATCAGCTTCCTTTGCTCGTCTAGAAATTCCGGAATATATTCCGCTTCAAACCCAATATAAATACGGATATCCTTAGCATATTCCTTTTGCAGCAGCCGAAGTGTTGTTACATACGCTTCTGCCTGATCCATGGTCATACGAATATGGGAGACATAATCTCCTGTAAATGGGCAGGGAATGTGATCAGAGAATCCTAAAATTTCTATGCCCTGCTGGATTGCAGCTTCTATATACTCCCTCTCTGTTCCCACTGCATGCTGGCACCGCCGGGTATGGGTATGATAATTCGCGGTAAGATATGATGTATCCGCTACTTCTTTTATTGTCATTACTGGCTCCTTATTCTTGAAAATGTATAAAATACGCAGAAAAACAGGTGCAAGCCAAAGCCTACACCCATTATATTTCTGTTTTATTCCATATAATCTTATTTCCGATGCATGGAGAAGGAATTCATATCATAGTGAGACAGGTTCTCATGAATGCCTCTCTTGTCAGCCTCATTAATTAATGCTTCACGACTCTTTCTAAAGGATACCTGCTCATTAAATGCACTTGGTCCTCCAACACATCCTCCGGTACATACCATGCCTTCGACAAAGTCCTCTGGTAGTTTACCAAGCTTCATAAGAAGAAGTGCTTTCTTACATTCAGCTGCACCATTTGCCATACATACCTTAGCATCAATCTCATCCTCTGATTCTTTCAGACTTTGCAGTACTGCTGCTGTTACACCACCTGAATTAGCAAACCGCTTGCCATATACAGAAGATTCCTGATAGGAATTATCATCCTCTTTCAATTGAACATCTCTTGCCTTCATAATAGCACGAATCTCACTGTAGGTAAGTACATAATCTGCATTCCCCTCAATCTTATGCTCATGCACTTCTGATTTCTTGGAAATACATGGTCCAATGAATACGCACAATGCATCTGGATCCTGTGCCTTCACAAGTCTGGAAACAGCGCACATAGGAGATACCGTAGTAGAAATCTGATCTGCCAGCTCTGGATAGTGCTTCCGTACCATATTTACAAAGGCTGGGCAGCAGGAAGTCGTCATTTTCTTTCCTTCCTTATATGCTTCGGCCCATTCCTCTGCCTCATAAGCAGCCGTCATATCTCCGCCCAGGCCAACTTCGATTAATCCATCAAAGCCTACCTCCTGCATTGCATGCTTCCAGCTGTTCATGGTAATCTTCTCACCAAACTGGCCTTCTGTTGCAGGTGCAACCATTGCATATACTTTGCGGTCAGACTTAATTGCCTGGATTACAGGAACAATATCCGTCTTAGAGCCAATGGCTCCAAATGGGCACTTATGTATACATAATCCACAACGAATACATTTACTTTCATCAATCACGGAAATGCCATGCTCATCATAAGTAATAGCATCTACCGGACAGTTAAATTTACATGGTCTCTTCAATGCAGCTATCGCATGATATGGGCACGCCTGCGCACATTTGCCGCACTCCTTACATTTGGATGCATCAATATGAGAACGGTGACGCCCCATCTCGATCGCGCCAAAGTTACATGCATTAATACATGCCTTACCAATACAATTCTGACAGTTATCTGTTACAACGAAACTGGAAATAGGGCAATCCTCACATGCAGAGCTGATTACCTGAATAATATTCCCATCATCCTTCGTTCCTGGAGCCTTACCTTCTGCCAGGCGGACTCTTTGACGAATAATCTCTCTTTCTTTATAAATACAGCATCGAAACTGAGGGGTTGGTCCTGGGATTAATTCCATTGCAATGTTGTCGCGTTTTTCTTCAAGCTCTCCTTCAAATGCGTATTTTGCCACCTCGTAAAGTACGTCATGTTTGATTTTGATTACATTTTCGTCAGCATACATTGTATTCTTCCTCTCCTTCTTTGTTTTGAAACACCTTATTAATTTTACATTTTTATTATTGTGTTGGATATTGTTAAAAGAATAACAATATTCAGCAATAATAATATATCATAGCCCATTGTCACTGTCTATGGCTATCTAACATGTATTCAAAAAAAACCATAGGATTATCTTATTCTCCCGACTCTGCCTTCATTTTTTTCTTTTTTTCATACATTGCCTGATCTGCGCGCTGAAGGGTTGCTTTTAAATCACAATCATTTTCCTGATCAAATACTGCAATTCCCCAGGCAATGACCATTTGAATCTTTTGATTCTGATTAAATTCATCCTCTCTTTGTTCCATTTTATGAATGAGCTTCATTAAATCGCACTGGCTCTGCCGCTCAATGATAACAACAAACTCATCCCCACCAATACGATAGCATTTACCATAGGGTGCAAATGCTTTCATAATAATATCGGCTGCCTGAATAATGTACTGATCACCTGCTGCATGTCCCCACTGATCATTACACTTTTTCAGTTCATTTAAGTCAAACGCAATCACTGCAATATCTTTTAGCTTCTCTGCTTTTTCTATGTATTGGTTAAAGCCATTGCGATTCATAACTCCTGTCAGACCATCGGTAATTGCCAGTTCCCGATAAAACATCGCCCTGCGTCCCACTTCAATCTGAAAAAGATATTCCGATGCCGATTCCAAGCCTAAAATAATGATATACAGAAAGAAACCCACACGCCCCACACTATCTGTATTGATCATTCCTTTATAATAATGATACAAATCACCCACACAAGATCCTATGAGGATAGCAATCCCAATCACATTTACCCGAACAAACCTGCTCCACCCATCCCGTCTCAGGCGTAACAAAATGCAAAACAGCATATATGCCATCTCTCCTAGGATCAACAAATGAGTAGAAATAATGGTCTCCTTAAAGTCCCTGATTTCAAACAGCTCCATGCAGCTGCACACCACAAAATTAACAACTTCAATGCCCAAAAATATCTTCCAGCCTCTGGCAGATTCCAGCCGAAAGAAGTCTTTCATAAACAAAATAAATGGAATTGGTAATGCCATCAAAAGGACAAATGCCGCAAAGGTAGAAGCCTGATGGTTTGCCTGGAGAAGTACCGACATTTCTGTCTCTCCATAGGACCACATTCCCATCATCACTGAAAAAACACCTAGATACAGAAGTTCTCCTCTTATCTTCGTTTTCTTTCTTGTAAAAAACCAGGAAAGTATCATTACATTTCCCACCAACAGAACAATCAGACTCATTTCACCGTCATGAATGGAATTCTTAAGAAGGCTACGATAGATGGTTTGTCCATCTCCCATATAAAAGGTTATGTCATAATCATAAACAGCTGCATATGCTCCGGTAATGATTACCTTAATTTCATCCACATTGTTTGGAATGGTCACAAAATTCCACAAAGAACCAGGGGTATGTCCAAAATGAGGATTCCCCTGGGTTAACTCATATAGAATCTGTCCATCTCCATACACGGTAATAAATTGATTTGTTGTATAGAATGCCAGACAGCTGCCTTTATCAGCAAGCTGATTTACCGAAAAAATATATTGTTTTTCATCCGGTTGTTGCTGCATTACAAGATCCGGCTGTACTTCTGCAGTCTGATAGCCACTATGATTTACCAAGGTATTATCATTATGACATACGGCAGAAATAATCATCACAAAAGATACCAATATAATAGCTGTAAAGATAATAACTGATTTCTTTCTCATCTCAATCCCCGTTTTCGTACCTATCAATTTCTGTTAGAAGCATCTTCCATTCTCATGGTGACTACAATGCTTTGGGTTCTCACTGCATCGATAGCAGATTTCATTTTCCAAAGGTTGTCCATCAAAGAACGCTTCCAAATTATTCAATGTAGTTGCTGCAATACTCTCCAATGCCTCCTGGGTCAAAAATGCCTGGTGGGAAGTCACAAGAACATTGGGCAAGGTTAACAGACGGCTTAAAATCTCGTCTTGAATGATTTTCTGAGAATTGTCTTCATAGAACATGTCCGCTTCTTCCTCGTATACATCCAGACCTGCCCCGCCAATCTTATGCTCTAACAATCCCTGAAGCAAAGCATTACTATCAACCAGTGCCCCCCTGGAAGTATTGATTAGGTAAGCTCCCTTTTTCATTTTTCCAATTGCCTGTGCATCAATAATATGATAATTCTGTTCTGACAATGGGCAATGAAGTGATATAATATCTGCTTTCTTTAAAAGTATATCCAGTTCTACATACGTAACATCCAGCTTATCATTTGGATATGGGTCATATGCCAAGATGTCCATACCGAAGCCTTTGCATATTTGGATAAAGCACTGTCCAATTTTTCCTGTACCAATTACACCTGCTGTTTTCCCATGCAAATCCATTCCTGTTAATCCCGCAAGCGAGAAATTAAAATCTCTGGTTCGATTATATGCCTTGTGAAGCTTCCGATTCAATGTTAATAATAGTGCCATTGCATGCTCTGCAACAGAATAGGGCGAATATGCCGGTACACGAACTACATGAAGCTTTCCATAGGCTTCTTTAAAATCTATATTATTATACCCTGCACAGCGCATGGCCAGTATTTGGATTCCCAGCTTTTCTAATATACGCACTGTTTTACCATCAATATTATCATTCACAAATGCACACACTGCATCGGAGCCTTCTGCAAATATTGCGGTTTTGGAATTCAACTTCTCCTCATGATAAATAATCTCATAATCATGAGTTTCATTTTCTTTGTCAAAGAATGCTTTATCGTAAGATTTTGCATCATAAAAACTTATTTTTTTCATATGGATTTCCCTCCTTATATTTAGGGTAGTGTCAAGTTTGACACCCCTTTTGTTTTTATATATCCTTTATATTCAAGGG
>CAZYYO010000098.1:0-7362 GCA_964650965.1 uncultured Lachnospiraceae bacterium
TGGAACGAAAGCGAGCCATGTATTCCTATTTAGATACCAACCATGAGTACTTAATATGCGCAGTTCAAAATATTACCGATATGTATAACCGTGAGAAACAGCTGCGCCAAAAAGCAGAGACGGATATGTCCACCACACTATATAATAAGAAGACAGCAGAATTGAAGATAGAGCAGCAGTTTCAACAATCCCAAAAGGGAAGTCTCTTTATCATAGATATTGATGATTTAAAGTTTGTAAATGATAATTATGGACATTCCTATGGGGATATTGTAATTAGAAAACTGGCACAGACCTTAAAGACAGTATTTGATGATCGGGCCATTCTAGGCAGAATTGGTGGAGATGAATTTGTGGCATATTTAGAGAATACAGACCCTACTTATATTGAGGAGAAGGCCCGTGAGATATGCACCGCATATCAGATGGAAATTCCGCTGGAAGATGAAATCCTCTATACCAGTGCCAGCGTTGGCGTAGCAATCAGAAAGAATGAAACCAGCCTGAAGCAGCTGTTCCAGCGGGCAGACCAGGCGCTGTATACCATAAAGAAAGCGGAGAAAAACAGCTACTGCATCGCTCCATAAAAAATTAAGGCTCCATAAGAATTTTCATAAAATCCTGGTAGTCCTTTGCAGCAACCAGCCGACTGACAATGTCTGGTTGTGCAATGGTCTGCACAATTCCGTTATATATTTTCATAAACTGAGGACGGTCGTCCTTATTTACAGCAATCATCATTACAATATGAATGATTTGCTCATCCCATTTTATTCCCTTTTTACTTACAAGAACACAATTCATAGTTTGTACGGCGTTCATTTCCTCGGCATGAGGGATGGCGAAGGTATCCAGAAAACAGGTGGATGACATCCGCTCCCGCTTGATTACGGAATCAATAAAGCTGTCATCTGCCATATGTAGATCAACCATTTTCCCACCCAGAAAGCGAATCACATCATATTTGTCGGTAAGAGGCTCGTCCTGGAAGAAAAGACGAGGGTCAAAAAAGGAGGCCAGAAGAGTATTTCTTACCTGCCGCTGCTTATCCTGCAGACAGCGATGAATGGCCTGGTCAATCATAATATGATCCATCATGGAGTAGAAGGGGGAAATAATCCGTATATTCTTGCCAATCATGGATAATGGGGTAGTAGATAAAATTAAATCCGCCTGAGACTGGTGGAGTACTACTGGGTCAATGGAGTGAATTACCTGTATTTGGGCCAGAGCATCGAAATTCTCGTGAAGCTTTTGAACCACAGAGGAACCAATTTGGTGATATTCATCACTGACGAACAGGATATAAACCTTCTCGCTTCGTTCAATGGACTGCTCAATGAGAAAACCAATATGAATGCTGATATATCCAATTTCTGCATCTGGAATTTCTGTGTGAAATTCTTCTTGAAGCTTCTGGGCAATAGACACAGAGACATCATATACAAATGGGGCACCACGCTTCATGCTGTTAATCAGATCTTTGGAAGCGGGAGCAAACTGGTTAGAACGCTTCAGTAATCCGTCAATATGCATGGCGAAGCCGTACAGAACGCTTTCAATATTTACGTTTAACAGGTATTCATGGAAGGTACGGGTAAGAATTTCCTGAATTTTCTTGGTAAATGCAGGGTCCAGCAAAGCCTTTTGCTGGGATTGTTCCATGGCACTGCGGGGGCGAATCTGTCCCAGAAGAAGGGAGGCTACGTAGGAAATATCCAGATTGGTAGGGTTTACCTTCCAAATCTCAGCACATTGTGAACAGATTTGTTGAGCAATGCGATATTCATTGCAGGCAGCATCTATTTGCTTGTTATAGGTCTGTTGAATGTAATTATTGTAGCGCATGCGATCCAGGGCAATTACAATATTTACAATAATATTTGAAAAATAAATATTCTCTACATAACAATCCATTTCAGAAATAGCATCTCTTACAATCGCTTCAATTCTTGTGGTATCCAATTCTGGAAAATAAATCTCCAGACCCTGTAAACTGTGAAATCCGTTGGTGGTTTCGTCTATCACCAGATAATGCATCATAGCCCGTTTCTGAGCTTCCGTTCCGCTGATAAATAAATGATTTTTCTTGCGGTGCAGATTCAGGGAGAACTGGGACATGGTTTGAGCTACATTTACCAATTCCTTCTCCAGACGAGGCGTGCTCATATACATATAGTCAGCCAGCTCATCAATTTGCCAGGGCATATTGTTCTTATCTGCAATCAGCAGGCGGCGAAGAATCACATGCTGGTCATTTTCGTCCAAGGAGGACAGATTGCCTTCTAATTGGGAGCTTTTGTGAAAATTCAGAGAATAGCCCTTATTGCTGGAGCAAATAAGCTGGGGAAGAATTTTGTTTATGGCAGAAATCTCTCCTTGAATGGTTCGAATGGAACAGTCACAGGACAGACTAAGGGCTGATCCGGTTGTATCGCTTCCCTGGTCATACAGGTACTGGATAATATGCTTTTGCCGGGCACTGAATCTCTTCATGGCAATCCTCCCATATAAATGAATTAGGTTACTTCATATTATAAATGGAATCGCATCTAACAACAATCCATTTTTTGCGGGGCATGCCGCAAAAGTAGATTTGTATCCGTTACATAGGGAAGCTAAAATAAAGTTAGTTCATCCTATCGTAAGATGTAACAAGGAGGTGAAGGTATGGATAAGGAGAAAATACAGGAAGTGGCATTTCGGTTGATTGCCTATGCAGGGGATGCATATTCTTCTTTTCAAAATGCGGTAAAGAAAGCAAGAGAAGGAGAGTTCGATCAGGCCGAATGCAAGATGGAAGAAGGGCGAAAGCAGCTGGTAAATGCACATAATACCCAGACGGAGCTGTTAACAGCTGAGACTCAGGGGGAGGAGCTGGCATACAGTATTCTTATGGTACATGCACAGGATTATTTGATGAATGCTATTATGTTCGAATCCGTTGCAGAGGAACTAATCTATCTTCATAAAGAGAGACAAAGGGGGAATCACTCATGAAAGAAAAAATAACTAGTATGTTACAAAAAACCACAGTCATTACCAATTGGCGCTACGTTAAAATTATTATGAATGCCTTTATCAGCATTTCAGCCATTGCTATTGCAGGTTCATTCTTTAATCTGATTAAATCCATACCCATTACACCCTGGCTGAATTTCTTGGATTCCAGTGGCATTGGTGCACTGTTGTCTATTCCGGTATCCGTATCCAGTGACTTAATGGGAATCTTTGTATGTCTGGCAGTTGCTTATCATACAGCAAAGGAATTTAAGAAAAACTGCTTTGCTGCTTCTCTTATTTCCTTTTGCGCATATATGGTTCTTACACCATTTGAAACCAACTTCAATGGGGAGGTAGTGTCCGGAGTTATCCCAATTCCCAGCGTAGGAGCACAGGGAATCTTTTTGGCAATTATTTCCGGAATCCTGGCATCTCGGTTGTATTGCTTCTTACTGGATCATAATGTTCGAATTAAGATGCCAGACTCGGTTCCGGAGAATGTAGCTAAGATGTTCGAAGACATGGTTCCCGGAGGAATTGTTTTTCTTGTATTCGTTGTTGTTCGTTACGTGGTAAGCCTTACACCATTTGAAACAGCACAGGCATTGATATACAAATTACTACAAAGTCCACTGATGTTAGTAGGCGGTGGAATGATTGGCTGTATCGTCTATATGCTGGCAGTTCGTCTCTTCTGGTTCTTCGGCGTACATGGTGGAATGGTAGTTTATGCAGCTATGGCAGCAATTATTGGAACGGTTACAGCAGCTAACAACTCCGCTTTTGCAGCAGGTACACCGGCACCTTATCCGGAATGGATATTAGTTATGACATCCTATTATTCCATTATGCCAATTGGACTGTCACTGCTTATGATGATCTTCGGAAAGAGTGAACGATTTAAGATGTTAGGCAAGGTTTCATTGCCGGCTTCTATCTTCAACATTGGAGAACCGGTAACCTATGGCTTCCCGATTGTATACAACTTCGTTATGTTTATGCCTTACATGTTCTGTCCACTTTTAATCTTCGGGTTGACCTATGGAGGCATGAAGCTGGGATTCCTTCCAATGGTTACAGGTGCATCCGTATCACCTATGGTTCCAATGATTCTTGCTGGAGCATTGATGACCAAGAGCTGGATTATGATTCTATGGGGTATTGCAATGACTATCCTGGGTATGGCATGCTACTTCCCATTCTTCAAGGTGGCAGACAGTAAGGCAGTAGCTGATGAGAAGGCTCTTGCAGCAGCAAAGGCACAGCAGGAGGAAGCTGAGGCAGCCAAGACAGCCAAGACAGATGCAAAAACGATAAAAGCAGGCTCCAAATAACAGGGGGAATACATCATGAAGAAAATTGTATTATTGTGCAATATGGGATTATCCACAAGTGCACTTATGAAGAAAATGATAGATTACAGCAAAACAGCTGGTTATGACTATGAGATTTCTGCTTTTCCATTTATGGAAGCAGAGGATGCGGCAGCGGATGCTGACTGCATCCTGATTGGTCCCCAGATTGGTTTTCAGCTGGATAAGGTAAAAAGCATGTTCCCACAGATTCCCAATGCCGTCATTGATATGATGGATTATGGAATGTTAGATGGCAAGAAGGTAGTGGAGAGTGCCAAAGCACTTATGGGAGATTGATAACTACCTGAGAAGGAGGATATATGAGTGGATTAGGAGTGTCGGTGTATCCGGCCATTGATTCCATGGAAGAAATTGACCAATATCTAAAGAAAGCCGCGGAAATTGGAGCAATTCGGGTATTTTCCGGATTGGATTTTAGTAATGTGGATTCCCTGGAGCCCCATAGAGAATTTATTGCTATGGCTCACGGGTATGGGCTGCGGGTGTCACTGGATGTGACCCCCGACAGCTTTGAAAAGATGAATGCCGCATATGATAATCTGGCACCTTTTCATGAACTGCAGGTGGATATCCTTCGTATGGATATCAGCTTTGGCGGGGATAAGGATGTAAAGCTGGTAAATAATCCTTATGATGTTCAAATTGAATTTAATGCTTCGATTCTTACCGCTGATTATATTAGACAGCTGATTGACAAGGGAGCCAATCCGGCCAAGATGATTGTCTGTCACAATTACTATCCCCAGCCCTATACAGGAATGCGATGGGATAAGTTCCTAAGAGTCAGCAGAGAATTTAAGGAATTGGGGGTGCAGACGGCAGCCTTTATTACCAGTGAAAACCCCACGGCTCATGATGCTAAGAGGGTACTTCGCACACTGCCGACGGTGGATCGTTATCGCTATTACCCGCTGGACCTGCAATATCGAATACTGAAGGCGGCAGAGTGCATTGATGACATTCTGATAGGAAATGCGTTCCCAGAGGACCGGGAGCTGACCTTATTGCAGCAGGCAATGAGCAGACAGGAATATGACGACCATAACCCGATTGTAAGCCAACGCCTGAAGATGGGACGTCCCAGAGAATATTTTGAACGCCAGAATAAGCTTCGGGTAAAGGTAGTGCATGATATCATGCCAATCGAGCAGGAGATTCTATGGGAATTCTTCCCTCACAGCGATGTAGGAGACTGCTCGGAGTGGCTATGGAGATCTCGAATGCCGAGATTTCTCTATAAGCGCAGCAGTATTCCGGAACGAAAGCGCACAGAGGAACAGCTGCCCCGGGGAACGGTAGTGATTGTAAATGACAATGATCCGGATTATCGAGGCGAGGTGGAAATTGTGCTTCAACCGATAACCAATGATCACACAAGAAATGTAATCGGACACATTAAGGAAGAGGAATTAACCGTTATTGAGACTATTTCGGAAGCGGCTATTGTAATCTTTATGCCCGAAGAATCATAGAAGGAAGGCGGGAAAACGTGCCAGAAACAAAGGATTTCTTTATAGAAGCAAAAAGAAGATTGGACATCTTAAAGGAACAACAGCGGGAGAATATTATGAAGGCTGCCCAAATTATGGGAGACTGTATGACGGAAAATGGAGTAGTACAGCTATTTGGCATTGAACATGGAAGGATGTTTGCCATGGAGCTGTTTTACCGTGCAGGAGGACTGATGCCATTTCATCAAATCAGTACCCTGGATTTGGCCATCCGTGGCATTGTAACAGAGAAGGAGTACCAAGCGAAAGAATTCAATGACCGTAGCGAGCTGGTGCACCACTTCTGGGAAATCTTTCAGATTGAGCCCCAGGATATGTTCATTTTCATTAGCAATACTGGCTGTGAAGGAATGATGGTAGAAGCAGCACTGAGAGCCAAAGCAGAGGGACGCAGTATCATTGCAGTAGTGTCTGAGAAGCAGGCAGATAAAGCAAGCTCCCATCACCCTTCGGGGAAGAAGCTGACCGAACTGGCAGATATGATTTATGATAATTATAAATGTGAGGCAGGAGATGTTATGATTATCTCCAGTAATTCCGGCAGAAATGTTCTCCCCATTGAGATGGCTATGCGCTGTCAAAAAGAAGGCGTATATGTGATTGCTGTAACAAATCTTATGCAGTCTAAGGCCAGCGAATCCCGGCATCCTTCCGGAAGAAAATTATACGAATATGCCGACAGTATTTTAGACAATGGAGTGCCCTTTGGAGATTCACTGGTGGAGATTCAAGGTATGAAGACAGGACCGGGCTCTACTATATCCAGTATCTTTTTGTTAAATACCATCATTACAGAGACAATCAGACAGTGTGTGGAACAGAATATTCCGGTACCTCTTTTTCAGTCACAGAATGTAGATGGATTTGATAATGATAGGATATACGATAAATATGATGGAAGAGTGAAGCATTTTTAACCCAGCATTTCAAGGGAAGGTGCAGGTTGTATCAGATACAGAGAAGAAGGTGAGTACATATGAAAACATTTCAGTATATTGTAAAGGACGAGCTGGGGATTCATGCCCGTCCGGCAGGCATGCTGGCTAAGGAAGTAGCGAAATATCAGTCGGTAATCTACCTGACAGCCAATGGAAAATCCATCGATGCTTCCCGCATCATTATGATTATAAGCCTGGGAGTAAAGCAGGGAACTCAGATCACCATTAGTGCTGAGGGAGAGGATGAAGCACAGGCGATTGCAGGTATGGAGAGCTTCCGCGAAAGCAATCTATAGATATAGAATCACCTGATTTCACCAGAAAAGAAAAATCCAGGAAAAAACCAGGATAAATCCAGATAAACTGTGGATAATATTTGTATTTGCTCCATATTTTGTGTATAATCACATAGGAAAAGCGAAAAAGATTAAAATACATAAAAATAGGAGGAATCAACCATGGTTACCTGGAAAAATTTAGATACCCTTGCTTCTTATCAGGAGCTTACAAAGGAAAAGAAAGTAGACCTTGCTA
>CAZYYO010000099.1:0-7130 GCA_964650965.1 uncultured Lachnospiraceae bacterium
CCCTTCAGGGAACTTCCCGGGAAATTGGCTTTATCTTCTTTGCTATGACCATAGGCATTGCCTGCAGTATTGGATATATCTTATATGCAGGTATTATCAGCTGTGTGGTATGTGGCATTCATTTTCTGCTTCAGGCCATTCATTTTGCAGATAAGGATACCATGGAGAAGGATTTGCGCATTACCATACCGGAGAATTTAGATTATGCAGATACCTTTACGGATATATTTGACGAGTATACCAGCAGCTGTCGATTGATTCGGGTAAAAACTACCAATATGGGAAGCATGTATGAGATTAATTATCATATTAAATTATCTGATGAAACAAAAGAAAAGCAATTCTTAGATGAAATTCGATGCAGAAATGGAAATCTTACAGTGATTTGTGGAAAAACAGACTATCAGCCATTAGAGGAGCTGTAAATATATGGGCGGTAATACAGGAAATTCCTGTACTACCGGCCATTTTTTCATCTTTATTTGTCAAATTCAGGATTAAACATGTAGTAATTTTTAGAATCCAGCTTATCACATACAATACGCAGTGCTTCACCAAATCTCTGGAAATGTACCACTTCTCTGGCTCTTAGGAAACGGATGGGGTCACATACCTCAGGATCCTTTACCAGACGAAGGATGTTATCATAGGTAGTTCTTGCTTTTTGCTCAGCAGCCATATCTTCAAATAAATCAGTAATAGCATCCCCCTTAGATTGGAACATGGCAGCGGTATAGGGGGTTCCGCTAGAACCCTGTGGATAGATGCCCAGGGTATGGTCTACGTAATATTTATCAAAGCCGGAAGCCTTGATTTCTTCAATGGACAGTCCGTTGGTAAGCTGATAGATAATGGCGGATACAATTTCTAAATGCGCCAGCTCCTCCGTACCAATATCTGTCAGCAATCCAGCTACTTCATTATATGGCATGGTATATCTTTGGGATAAGTAGCGAAGGGATGCTCCTAGTTCTCCGTCAGGTCCACCAACCTGATCAATAATCACCTGTGCAATGGCAGGATTGTTTTTTGTAATATTTACCGGATACTGCAGTCTTTTTTCATAATTCCACATTTAGCAATACCCCCTTTCCCATGGATTGTCAGATATTCCCCAGCACCACACCTTATCAGGACTTGCCTGTGACAGAGTAAGTGGGCCGTACAGGGAGCTGTATTCCTTTGTTGCTTTTTGATACAGCATGGAATAGTGGTTGTAGGTATCCATAGCTGTTTCATCCTGGGGATGTGTATCCAGATATAATGCAAGATCTATAAGCATAAAGCTGGTCATGGTAATCCACTGGAACAGCTGCTCTCGACTTCTTGTTTGATTCATCATCTTAGATTTACCCTCCTTCCAAGAAATGGTTTATTTAATTCTGGAAATATGGTGCCTTCCCGAAGGGCTTTATCCGGCTCATAGATACTGGTGTACTTCTGCCAGGGAACATAAGCCATAGCAAGCTCCATACCATCCATGGAATCCAGGGAATATTGACGGCACGCCTTGTCATAAATTGGTTTCATAATTCATATCCTTTCTAGTTGGTCTAATTTACAATATGAAAAAAATAGAAAAATGTACCTTCCTGCGTTGACTTTTTTTTATGCAAGAACTACACTTACACAGTAGGTATAACTAACAAATAAAAAGATACATAGTAAGGAAAGAGAATCCATGACATTAAATGAACTTCCCATTGGGAAAAAAGCAGTGATTACCCAGGTAAACGGCCAGGGTCCCCTTAGGCTTCGTATGCTGGATATGGGAATTATTCCCAACACGCCAATAGAAATTCGCAAAATTGCTCCTATGGGAGATCCCATAGAAATCTATATCCGTGGTTATGAATTAACCATTCGATTAGAGGAGGCTGAAAGTATTCAGGTGAAGGTGGAGGATTTGCCATGATTTTTGCATTAGTAGGGAATCAAAATTGTGGTAAGACCACGTTATTTAATCAATTAACCGGCTCCAATCAGCACGTAGGTAACTTTCCCGGGGTTACCGTTGATCAGAAGATGGGAGAGATTCGCTCTGCCAAAAGTGCCAGTGTTGTAGATTTGCCTGGTATTTATTCCTTAAGGCCTTATACCAGTGAAGAAATTGTAACGCGAAATTTTATTTTAAATGAAAAGCCGGATGGAATTATTAATATTGTAGATGCTAATAATATTGAACGAAATCTGTATCTGACCTTACAGCTAATGGAAATGCATATTCCCATGGTTCTGGCTCTTAATATGATGGATGAGGTCCGAAATAACGGCGGCTCCATTGATGTAATGAAGATGAGTGAGCAGCTGGGCATTCCCGTGATTCCTATTTCCGCAGCAAAGGATGAGGGAATTGAAGATTTAATTACCGCTGCTGTAGAAACAGCAGAGAAGAAACAGGCACCTCAGATTATGGATTTTTGTCCACAAGGACCGGTACATCGCTGCATCCATGCGGTATGCCATCAGGTGGAGGATCACGCACAAAATATTGGAATATCCCCACGATTTGCTGCCACCAAAATCGTAGAGGGAGATGAAGACATTATCAAGCGGCTTGCACTTTCCCAAAACGAGTTGGAAATGGCAGAGCATATTATTACAGAAATGGAAACAGACCATGGCATGGATCGAAATGCAGCCATGGCAGAAATGCGATATAATTTTATTGAAGATGTATGCCATGATACCGTTGTGAAGGCACATGAAAGCAAGGAGCATATTCGCAGCGTTAAGATTGATAATGTATTAACAGGGAAATATCTGGCGATTCCGGTTTTTATTGGAATTATGCTGCTTATTTTCTTTTTGACCTTTGAGGTGATTGGTGCCTGGCTTTCTGATTTGCTGGAATTGGGAATTGATTATGTGACTACAGCAGTGGATATGGGACTTACAGCCTATGGCATCAACCCGGTAGTACACAGTCTTCTTATTGACGGTGTATTTGCCGGTGTTGGAAGTGTGCTAAGCTTTTTACCAATTATTGTTGTTTTATTTTTCTTTTTATCAATCTTAGAAGACTCTGGTTATATGGCAAGAGTTGCCTTTGTTATGGATAAGCTCCTTCGTAAAATTGGTTTGTCTGGAAGAAGTATTGTACCAATGCTGATTGGATTTGGCTGTACGGTACCGGCGGTTATGGCCAGTCGTACACTGGCATCTGAGCGGGATCGGAAGATGACAATTATGCTGACACCATTTATCAGCTGTTCTGCTAAGATACCAATTTATGGAGTATTTGCAGCAGCCTTTTTCCCGGATTATCCGGCCATAGCTATGGGAACCTTATATTTCACAGGAATAGCGGTAGGAATTCTTGTGGCACTTATTTTTAATCATACGGTGTTTAAAGGACATCCTACACCCTTTGTCATGGAGCTTCCCAATTATCGTATGCCCTCCTTGAAAAGTGTCTCTCAGCTTATGTGGGATAAGGCAAAGGATTTTATCCAGAGAGCTTTTACGATTATCTTTGTGGCGTCAATTATTATCTGGTTTTTGCAGACCTTTGATGCCAGGTTAAATGTTGCCGCTTCAGATGCTTCTAGCTTGTTGGCGTTAATTGGTCAGTGGATAGCCCCAATTTTTAGACCTTTGGGCTTTGCTGATTGGAAAATCAGTACCGCATTGATTACAGGCTTTACCGCCAAGGAAGCAGTAGTAAGTACCTTAAGTGTATTGACAGGAGCAGCAACGGCCACGTTACCTCAGGTGATTCATACCATGTTTACCACCGCATCAGCCGTAAGCTTTCTGGTATTTACCCTGTTATATACCCCCTGTGTAGCAGCGGTTGCATCCATTAAGCGGGAGCTGGGTTCTACACTTCAGGCCATTGCTGTTGTTATTATGCAGTGCTCCATTGCCTGGCTGGTAGCCTTTGTGATATACCATGTTGTGGAATTCTTCTGTTAACCACAGGAAGGCAGGAGTTATATGAATTTTATAGATATCATAATTATCGCGTTCTTAGTAATATGGTGCGTTCTGGCAATGCGTCATATTATTAAAACGAAAAAAGCCGGAGGCTGTGTAGGCTGCAGGGAAGCCGACCAGTGCATGAGAAACCAGAAGATGGATTGTAAGAAAAAACAATAGCAAGCTTTCCATCCCATGTTTTACAAAAACTACACCTTGTGAAAACAATAGGACTGTGATAAATTAAAAGGTACCAAAAAAGTATCTACATAAGAAATTTAATTATAGGAGTACAGATAAAAATGAGTAAAGTAAGAACAAGATTTGCCCCATCACCAACTGGAAGAATGCATGTTGGTAATTTAAGAACCGCATTATACGCATATTTAATTGCCAAGCATGAGGGCGGAGATTTCATTCTTCGTATTGAGGATACCGATCAGGAACGATTAGTAGAAGGGGCAGTAGATATTATCTATCGAACCCTGGCACATACCGGATTATTACATGATGAAGGTCCAGATAAGGATGGGGGCGTTGGTCCTTATGTGCAAAGTGAGCGTCAGGCACAGGGACTTTATCTGAAATATGCCCAGGAATTAATTGATAAGGGAGAAGCATATTACTGCTTCTGTACCCAGGAACGATTAGAGGGATTAAAGCAGGAGGTTGCCTGCAAGGAAATCTCCATTTATGACAAGCATTGCCTGTCCTTATCCAAGGAAGAAGTACAGGCTAATTTAGATGCGGGAATGCCATATGTCATCCGCCAGAACAACCCTCGTACCGGCACTACCACCTTCCATGATGAAATATATGGAGATATTACCGTAGACAATGCAGAATTAGACGATATGATTCTGATTAAGTCCGATGGATATCCTACCTATAATTTCGCAAATGTAGTGGATGACCACCTGATGGGAATTACTCATGTGGTTCGAGGAAATGAATACCTTTCTTCCTCCCCAAAATACAATCGACTCTATGATGCCTTCGGATGGCAGGTTCCGGTATATGTTCACTGTCCATTGATTACCAATGAAGAGCATCAGAAATTAAGCAAGAGAAGTGGTCATTCCTCCTATGAGGATTTATTAGAGCAGGGATTTCTTACAGAAGCCATTGTGAACTTTGTGGCATTATTAGGTTGGAGCCCCGAGGACAATCAGGAGATTTTCTCCTTAGAAGAGCTGGTACGTGCCTTTGATTATCGTCATATGAGCAAATCCCCAGCAGTCTTTGATATTGTGAAATTAAAATGGATGAATGGGGAATATATGAAGGCAATGGATTTTGACACCTTCTATGAAATGGCACTTCCCTATATTAAGAAAATCATTACCAAGGATTATGATTTAAAGAAGATAGCCAAAATGGTTAAGACCCGTATTGAAATATTCCCTGATATTGCAGAGCATATTGATTTCTTTGAGACATTACCGGAATATGATACCGCAATGTATACCCACAAGAAGATGAAGACCAACGAAGAAACAAGTCTTCAGGTGCTGCAGGAGCTGTTGCCGGTACTGCAGGAGCAGGAGGATTATTCCAATGATGCCCTGTATGAGACCTTAAGTGGATTTGCGAAGGAGCATGAGTATAAGAATGGCTATGTCTTTTGGCCAGTTCGTACAGCAGTCAGCGGCAAGCAGATGACTCCTGGTGGAGCAACAGAAATTATGGAGGTCCTTGGCAAAGAGGAATTCCTAAAGAGAATTCGTAAGGGCATAGAGCTTTTACAGAAATAATCAAGCAGTAACATTTCCATAAAGAAAGGGGGTTGTCTTATTTTTAGTCAATCTCAACAGGAGGCCATCTGTCATAAGGATGGTCCCTGTCTTACTTTAGCAGGTCCGGGAAGTGGCAAGACTACCGTACTTACCTATCGGATTCAGGCACTGATTTATGAGGGACAGGTTCCACCAGAGGAGATTCTGGTGATAACATTTACCAAAGCAGCAGCCCTTGAGATGAAGAAACGCTTCCAGGAGCTAACCTGTGGTACCAATCTAGGTGTGAACTTTGGAACCTTTCATTCTATTTTTTATCACATCATTCTTAATTCCGGCCATATTCGGCAAACAAATATCCTAATGGGAAAACAAAAAAGAGAGTTACTGGTAGAAGCCTGTTCTTTAGCAGGTGTATCTTTTGATGATACTGAATTTTATGATATGATTATCCAGGAAATCAGTCTGGTACATAATTCTATGAAAGACCCTAAGAGCTTTTCTTCCTCTATGGTGTCATCTGAGGAATTTTTGGCGATTTTATCAAATTTTCAGGATTTAAAGAAGAAATGTCACATGTTAGATTTTGATGATATGATGACCTGCTGCTATGAGCTTCTTCTTGGACATCCAGAGGTGCTTGCTATGTGGCAGCAGCATTTTAAATATCTTCTCATTGACGAAACCCAGGATATGAATCCCCTGCAATTTGAAATTATTAAGCTATTGGCATTTCCGGATAATAATATCTTTGCAGTAGGGGATGATGATCAGTCTATTTATGGATTTCGTGGGGCAGCACCGGAGATTATGATGAACTTCTCTAAGGAATATCCTGGCTGTAAGATACGGTATCTTCAGGAGAATTATCGCAGTGGCAGTGATATTGTAAAGGCTTCCTTACAGCTGATTGGTCACAATACAAGCCGTTACCACAAGGAAATTACTCCAATGGAAAAGAAAAAGGGACATATTTACCCCAGACAGATGGATTCGGTAAAGGAGGAATGTGCGCTTGTACTTGAGCTTGTTGAAAAAGGTATCAAAGAGGGAGTACAACCGGAAGAAATTGCTGTTTTATTCCGCACCAATACCCAGGCGTTGCAGTTGATGGAACGGCTGACGGAACAGGGGATTTCCTTTTATGCCAAGGATAAGCCGGATAATCCCTTTTCTCATTGGGTAGCTAAGGACCTAATCAGTTATCTGCGCATCAGTGTAAATCTGGGCAATCGAGGAGATTTCCTAAGAGTATGTAATCGTCCGGTACGTTATATATCAAGAGCTGCCTTGGATGCTTCTGATGCTTCCTGGCAGGGAATGGAAGCATATTACAGAAATCAACCCCAGATGATACAGCGAATGGAAGAATTTCGAAGACAGATGGTCTTTGCAGGGAGTCTCACCAGCTATGGAGCCTTAAATTATATTCGACAGATTTGTTACGACCGCTATTTAGAATCCTATGCATGG
>CAZYYO010000100.1:0-5005 GCA_964650965.1 uncultured Lachnospiraceae bacterium
TTTGAAGCCTGCTCCGCTCTTCCTAATTTTGCGTTAAGGTCGAAAACCACATATATTGGCAGCAGTGCCTTCGCAGGTACGAAGGCAGGAGATGGAACAGATGCTAATCCAGGATTTATTCTGGATGCAACCACTATGACCGACCCGGCTGGCTGTACCCTTGGTACGAAGATTTTTGGGGATGAAATTCCACAGGATGCTACCATTACGACCAATGTAAGCTATACCAAGCTGTTTTTGAAGACCTGGGGTGCACAGCTGCAGCAGGAATATGAGTTAACAGAACCGGAATTATTGGCACTGTTTCCACAGGCAACATCCGATATGTTAAGAGAAATCGAAGCAGAGCAGGTAAATGTAGAATAAAAACATACACGCAGGAGGAAGCGACATGATCGTAGAGAAGTCAGAACAAATTATTGCTGAGGTTTCCAAAGCCTTAGTTGGCAAGCAGGAGGTAATAGAGAAAGCCCTGATGGCTATTTATGCAGGAGGTCATATTCTTTTGGAGGATTATTCAGGGGTTGGTAAGACAACTCTGGCACTTGGCTTCTCCAGAGCCTTGGGACTGGATTACAAGAGAATCCAGTTTACTTCAGATACCATGCCTTCAGATATTACCGGATTTTCTGTATATAACCGTGAGACAGGTAAGCTGGATTATAAGCCAGGAGCGGTAGACTGTCAGCTGTTTTTGGGAGATGAAATTAACCGTACCTCTCCGAAGACCCAGGCAGCCTTACTGGAGGTTATGGAGGAAGGCGGCGTTACCGTGGATGGTGTCACCTATCAGCTGAAGAAGCCCTTTATCTGCATGGCTACCCAGAACCCGGTGGGCTCCGTTGGAACACAGCCACTGCCGGATTCTCAGCTGGATCGTTTTATGGTTCGCCTGAGCATTGGTTATCCCAGTGCTCAGGAGCAGGTTGCTATCATTAAGCAGAGACAGCATCATAATCCCCTGGAGGATGTGAAGCCGGTAGTTAGTGGCGAAGACATTATCGAAGTGCAGAATTACCTGTCTACCATTCATGTTTCTGATGAAATATATCATTATATTACCAGTCTTTGTGAAGCTACCAGAAGCAATTCCTTTGTAGAGCTGGGAATCAGTCCTCGAGGTGTTATTGCATTAAGTCAGATGGTGAAAGCACATGCGGTAATTCGGGAAAGAAACTTTGTCAATCCAGAGGATGTACAGGCCGTATATAAGGATGTATGTGCTCACCGAATGATTTTAAAGCCCCAGGCTAAAATTGAAGGGAAAACGGCAGATGGTATTCTTCAGGAAATCATGGATACGATTGCGCCACCAAGTATGGGAATTTAATATGAAAAAATACACAATATGCTATTTCATTCTTTTTATAGGAAGTCTACTAGGGTATTTCTTTACGTTACATTGGTGTTGGCTGATTTTAGCCGGAGTGCTGGTGTTCTCCCTTGTAATGGCACAGGTGTTTTTACAGCTGGGCTATCGAGGATTAGACATCAGCTATCAGGTTACCGATACCTGTATTGTCAATCAGCAGATTCCACTGTTCCTTCAGCTTCGGGTAGATGCTAAGGTTCCGCTGGGTAAGGTAGTATTAAGTATCAGCTATAAGAATTTGGTAACGATGGAAGAGGATAAGCAGCTGATACAGTTAGAACAGGGCAGGGAGAAGGAAAATCGCTATGAGCTTCCCTATGCCGCAAAGAACTGTGGCAAGATTCATATTACCGTGGATAATGCCCGGTGCTATGATATGCTAGGGCTATTTTATCGCAATATGCCCTTACCGAGAGAAGAGGAGATTGTAATTTATCCAGTGATTCCTAATATGCTCATTGAGATGAACAGTATGCCGGATACCATTAATGCCGGAACCTATTACGATAATCATAGGAAAGGTCAGGATGTTACCGAGGTCTTTGAATTGAGAGATTACAAGGAAGGTGACAGTATCAAAAGTATCCACTGGAAAATGTCGGAGAAGATAGACCGCCTTATTGTACGGGAATTTGGTCATCCTTCTAATTATCAGACCGTGGTTTATTATGATACAGATTGTTATCCTTACGTGCCCCGAGATGACTTCTATGATATCTGTGATGGCATTTTAGGAATGACAGATGGTATCAGCAAGGGCTTGCTGGAGCAATATCATTTTCACCGTGTTCTTACTATGAGCCAGGGGAGCCTTGTGGATGAAGAGGTCAGCTCCATGACGCAATACATTGAGATGATAAATAATCAGATGAGTCGTCCCATATCCAAGGATGGGATAGAGCATATCCAGGAGTTGCTTTCCATGGATGTGTATTCACAGTTTTCCAAAATTATACTGGTAACAGGCTATCTGGATATGTCCCTGGTTCGACAGATTTCTGAGACTACCAATCTAACTGTGGTACTGATTACATCCCAGGGACAGCGAAATCAGGAACAGGGTATTAATTACAGTATTATAACCATTCCATTAGAGGATATGGCCGAGAGGGTCCGTGGAATTGAAATATAAGTCCCAGTGGAGATTTTATGAAACAAGAGAAGACAAAAGAGAAAAAACAGCATATAAAAGAATATATTCTTCAGGATACTGCCAGCCAGAATAAGCTGTCTCTGCAAAGTATCTTGTGGCTTCTTATGATAGGGTACCTTATTCTATTTGGAGTGATAGGAGTATTTGCCTGCTATATTTCTGATACCACAGGTGTATTAATTGTAGCAGCAGTTGGATTTGGCCTTTTCACAGTTAGTTTTTTGCTGCGAGACAAGCCCTGGATGTGGGGTAATGGGTACGGAGCCTATTTGATTTTTCCTGCAGCGATTCTTGTAAATCCGCTGTCCTGCTATCAGGGACTGATGTATTATATTAACCAGAACATTGGGCTTTGGAATCAGCGTTTTCATCAACATGTCTCTATGTTTGATGTGCAGCAGGTATCATTTTGGAGTCAGATACATTTTATGATTCTCTTAATGATATGGGTGGTAATGCTGGTACATATGAATTTGATTCGCCGAAGCTTTGTAAGAGCAGCGATACTTGTTGCAACGATGCTGGTGTTTGTCAGTGCCTTTGGACTTTCGGTATCGTTTTGGTGTATTGTGTCCTTCCTACTGGGATGGCTGGGTATATGGACCCTAAATTCCGCATATAAGCAGCGAATTATTCGAAAGGTTTATTTTTTCCTGGCAGTAGGAAGCTTTGCCTTTGTAACAGGTTCTCTGGTTAATGGATTCTACAGTCAGTCCCTGGCCGATGCAAAGGAGAAAATGGGAGAGACCATGGAAGATATACGATACGGAACAGATACCCTTCCGGAAGGGGACATGACCACCGCCTCTGGATTAATCGGTTCAGATCAGGAAACGCTTCAGCTTACCATGACTCAGGCACAGGAAATGTATCTGCGATCCTATGTGGGAGGAGATTTTGACGGAACCCAATGGAATCCGATTGATACAGACATCTATTATGACGAATATTCCGGAATGATGGATTGGTTGGAAAGCATGGATTTTGCCACCAGCTACCAGTACGCCAATTATAAAGCATTAACCGAAGCGACACCTATGGATATTTCCCATGTACAGGTACAAAATGTTGGAGCGAATCGAAAATATATATATTTGCCCTACACGGTGCAACAGCTGACAGCCAGGGGCACCAGACCCCAATATGATTGGCAGGTGCTGTCTCGTGGATTCTTTGGATCGGAGAAATATAGCTTCGATGCAGTGGAAAATGAAGTGACAGCTGATGTCCTTGTACAGCAGCAGTTTATTTCGGATGATGATAAGACCGCCAACTATCAAGAGGCAGAAAATGTATATCAGGCATTTGTTCATGATAATTATCTGCAGGTATCTGAAGAGGAACAAAGCTATATTTCCGACACTTTCTTTCATAATCAAATTTCAGAGAACATGAATGTATCGGAAATTACCCAACAGATTCGTACCATATTGCAAACCACTACGATCTATAGTGACGCTCCATATCCCTATGACCAGTCAGAGGATTTCATTCCCTGGTTTATGAATACGGAGAAGCTGGGTAATGCATGCTATTACGCGACAGCAGCAGTGCTGGCATACCGCATGGTAGGAATTCTAGCCAGATACGTGGAGGGCTACTTCCTTTCGGCCAATGATGCACTGACCTGGAATAAACAGAATGCCAACCAGCAGGAACATACCTATACCATTACCCAGAAGAATGCTCATGCCTGGGCGGAAATCTATATTGATGGTGTAGGCTGGATGCCAGTAGAGGTAGTTCCAGGATATTACTACGCGGATTACACGGTGCAGCAGGTTTTGGGAACACCCCAGTCCTCTGTTAATATTCAGGACAGTGATACCAACGATCAGCTGAACGGAAGCACCGCAGATTCTCTGGAGGATCAGGGAAGCAAAGGCAAGACACCGGAGCCGGAAGTGTCAAAGCGAGTATGGTATATCTTGGGAATTCTGGTAATTATTATAGTGATGCTATGGCTATGCCGTGTTATTATCCTGTGGCAGCGTTTGCTTCGAAGGAAAATGTACATGAGAAAATTACACCAGTCCTCCAGGCAGGATGCCAGCCGTATGCTATACACCAGAGTGTGCAATCTTCTGGAATTAGCTGGTCAGCCGGTACAGAGGGATTATCCTTATGATAACACCAACCTGTTTGAAGGAACCTATGAGAATATAACGGTCAATGACTACCGTAGATTCTGCGACATTATACAGATGACAGTATTCGGTGAAACACCATTGAAGCAATCAGATTACCAGCGACTGCTCTCCTTCACCCAGCACCTGACAGAAGAAGTCTGGAAGAAACTGCCGGAGAAAAAACGGTTGCTTATGAAATACGGGAAAGCATATTGCTAAAGGCTATAAATGGGATTGATGTGGTGGATGTTTTTTGTGGATTTCAGCTGTAACATGCTCACCAGCCCCAGTGGGAATAAGCTTGTTGGGGCCACACGTCCGTTGTCGTCCTGTTTCCACCAAAGCAAGGCA
>CAZYYO010000100.1:5105-7073 GCA_964650965.1 uncultured Lachnospiraceae bacterium
GCTGTAACATGTCCGCCGGCCCCAGTGGGAATAAGCTTGTTGGGGTCGCACGTCCATTGTCACACTATTTCCTCCAAAGCAAGGCAATATCGCAAGTATCAGCTGGCAATAGAGACCTGGTTTGGAGGATTTCAGCTATAATTTGCTTGGTACCCCCAAGTCACTAAGCATACGGCAGACCGCCATACGCAGGCTTTCATACAGCAGGCAACCGTACGTAGACGCCACATCCCAAAGGGAGCATACAAAAATGTATGCTCCCTTTTTCTATATCTAAATTCGACATTACGCCCCCAAATTATACTTTAAAAATCAAGAAAGCAAATATGTAATAGTCTTGACAAATTTGCGCATATTCAAAACAAGGATTCTGTGCAAATATTGAATAAAGAAAACCAACAAAAATAGGATGAAAACAGGTGATTAAGATGGCATGGTGGGAAAATTATCCTTGGAGAATGGTGCAGACCAATTTCCGGGAAATTGATATGGCAGATATTGATGCAAAGGAGTATGCACGGAATCTTGCAGATTATGGTGCAACGGTTGTTACATTAAATGCAGGTGGAATTATTGCAAGCTATGACAGTAAGCTTCCATATCACACAGTAAGTAAATATTTAACAGGCAGCAGCCTCAAGGAAATGATAGAAGCCTGTCATGAGAAGAATATTAAGGTGATTGCCCGTATGGACTTTTCAAAGATTCCTTATGAAGTATATGAGCAGCATCCTCAGTGGGCTTTTCGAACTGCAGAGGGAGAGATTGTAGAACAAAATGGATTTGTTCAGACCTGTCAAAATGGGGAATATCAGCAGGAGAAGACTATAGAAATTCTAGAGGAACTGCTGACGACCCATTCTTTTGATGGCGTATATTGCAATATGAGCGGCTTTGTAGCAGTAGGATATGACGGTAAGATTCATGGAATGTGTCATTGTGACAGCTGTCGCAAGGGCTTTTGGGAAGCATTTCATATGGAACTGCCTACAAAAATGGATATGAGAGATCCCGTCACAATGAGATATATGGGATTTCAGTCAGCAGCCGGTAAGAAACTTCGTGGCAAGATGACAGCTGCAGTCAAAGCAATCAATCCGGAGATTGCCGTAGATAAGGTAGATTACCTTAGAACAGAATCCCACACAGATATTGGCGAACCCATCTGGATTCACAGTGCCTCTTCTAATTCCAGACAGGTTGCCGGTCCTAATCGCACCATGATAAATGATAATGCAAGTGCAGATTATATGGGCTTTCGTTATCGGGAATCTGGAGTATCTCCAGAGGTGCAGCAGCTTCGTCAGTGGCAGAATCTGGCAAATGCAGGAAATGTAAGTCTGTATATCCTTGGCACCCTGGCAAATCACAGAGACAAAGCATCCTTAGAGAGTAATCGTAAGGTATTCCAATTTCATAAGAAACACCAGGATATTATCATGGGCTTGCAAAGCAGTGCACGGGTATTGCTGGTGATGAAGGCACAGCAGGGACGCTATGATGAGGCTGGCTATGGATGGATTCGGGCATTAACAGCCAGTCATATACCGTTTGATGAGGCCAAGACAGGAGATATCACGGAAGAACTGCTTCAGAGAGAGCAGGTAGTTATCCTGGCGGATACAAGAGACATGAAGCCGGAACAGACAACACTGTTAGATAACTTTGTTAAAAATGGTGGTACCCTGGTTGCTACGGGAGCATCTGGTGTTCGTGGCGACGTAACTTCCTTACAGTGCCTGGGTATTCAGCAGATTTGTCGGAAGCAGACAGGGCTTATGAGTACTGTTTTAACAGTAGAAGCTAAGGATGAGGCAATATTTACCCGAAGTGCCAAGTCGCCGGTGATTGCACCAGGACCGGAAATGATGGTAGCTGACTATGAAGAGAGTGTTGAGAAATATCTGCAGACGGAATCAGAACCAATGTATGGACCACCAGAGGTATGTTATGCCCAGGATAAGACCA
>CAZYYO010000101.1:0-7053 GCA_964650965.1 uncultured Lachnospiraceae bacterium
AACATCTGTGTCATCGAGAAAAACATAAATAATGTCAGGATAGCTGGCAAGATTTTCCCTGGTTTTCATGTGTTCTGCTGTGGCACGGTCTGCTTCCTCACTTAAGTCACGACTTAAATAAGTTATATTAAATGATAAGTTGTACCGTAGTGCATACTCCTGAAAAATACAGGAAATATCTGGAGAGCAGTAAAGGGTATAGTGGATATGCCCGCAAAACATAATTTTGCTGCTGTTGCGCCCTAGTGTTTCCCATGCATCGCCTTCAAGGAAGGTAGCGGAGGAAATGTCTTGTAAAGAGGCATTACCCCCAGAGTCCTCTGTAAGTTTTTGAGAGGCTTGTCTGGTATAAGCATTATGTTTATCACTAAGAGCAGGACTTAGGTCCAGCAGCTGTAACACAAGAGCAAGTATGAGTATGATGTATAGTGCCTGCTTTGAACGAATCCAACGAACGCAAGCAATAAATACCAGGGTCATAATTGCAAAATATACAGGCCAGATGAGTCTGCCGGTAGAGCGAAAAATACTAAGCATACGATATATTAAATCGCTGTAATGTATCTTATATAATATATGCTGGTTCCAGGTTGCAGTAGGACTTACTGCCAGGAAGATGAAAATAATCATTCCCAGAGCAACGGAAATAATGATACTTCGTTTCATGATAGGATCAGCAAAGTCATGGGAAGGTTTCTTGCTGCCATTTGCAGCAGGATAGAAATGCAGTAATACAGTAGCAATGCATATCCCAAGGACAATAAGAACCAGACAAATCATTCCAAGGCCAAGGTAAGAAAAACCTTCTTCCTGCCAGGGAGACATGGTATCCCAACCTTTTATAAAAGAAGAATAGTCCTGCTTGCTCCAATGATAGATACGCTGAACAATGGATAATTGATAATTACGGGGGTTGAAAAATTGTGTCAGATTAAAGGAAAGCGCTTCCAATCCTTCGGCAGAAGCACTAACGTCCCCGTAAAAAAGCCCTGATATCCAGCCGGCAAGACCTGTACAAGCAACAGGAAAAAAGATGCATGGTATGATGGAGAGAAGCTTGTGGTGTACAAGAAGTTCCTGAAGAAGAGCACACAACATAATGCCCAATACCATCGGGGTTAGGTAAGGATTTATCAGGACAGAAACAACAGCAACTACGGTCCATCCTATAACATATTTCCAACGACGAAGTTGGTCACGGTAAAGCCATAGGCAGATTCCAGCAAGAATAAGAAAGTCCGCTGCCAAAGCGGTATGATAAAACATGCGCTTTAGTAATACAGGAGAAAGGGTGAAAAAAATTGCACTTACTACATTTACAATAGGTAAGGATGAAAAGCGACGGGTAATGAGAGCCCCAAAACCGCCCATAAGTCCATAGCACATCAAACCGAAGATACCAAAATATTGAAAGGTATCTGGTAGAATAGGAGAGAGCACCTTGAAAAAGATGGCAAATAAAGGGATGGAATCTGTATAGGAGATGGAAACGGCATGGGAATATAAGCCTTCCACCAGTCCAATAGGAAACTGCCAGGGAGTTTGCCGATAAAAACACCAGCCCAGGTAATGCTGGGTAAGATCCCAAATTCCCTCCAAATCATTAGAGTGAAGCAGCCAGGCATCATTGGTTACGTCAATAACATTGATACCATAAATGGCAATGAAAATGATGATGCCAAAAAGAACCCCTGCTAGGAATGCATCCGCAGAGTGTAAGAGATAGTGTTCTTTGATAAATGCTCCAAGTGGTTTATTATGAAATTGTGGATTTTTTATTGACTTCACATGCTTTGACATGATGTACCTCATAAGCTTCTTAAGATATTCATCTTGCAATGATAACAAGATGCAATGTAAAATAAGCATAATGGATAGAGGAAATTAAGTCAAACAGCATTAAAAAAATAAAGGTATGGGGATAGATAAACATGAAGAAAAGAATAGAAAGTGTACAGGGAGTAAAGGGTATCGTGGCCTTTGGAATAGCATATATTTTTCATTATCAATTACTCTTTCAGAAAACACCCATAGCAATTCCAGTATTTACAGAACTATTTCAGATAATAGGTACAACTTATATTTATGCGTCAGACCTTTTTTTCGTCATTTCTGGATTTTTCCTATATAAAGCGTACGAACAGCGGCTAAGTAGGCGAGAGATTTCTTTTGGCAAATTTATGATACCGAAAATATGTAAAATATATCCATTGATGATTGTTACTGTGGTAATCAATTATGTGGTAGAGCTTATAGGAAAATATCAATTGGGACAGTATCCACTTCATGGCGATGGAGGGGCAGTAAGATATAGTGTTAGTAGTTTGGTGCTTAATATCCTAGGGCTTCAGACAGGCTGGATATCTAATGGAGACGAGCGGGCGGTAAATGGACCTAGTTGGTTTATTAGTATTATCTTAGTGTGCTATATACTTTACTATCTGATTACATATTTTATAAAAAACGAAAAAGTCAAAATATGTGTATACTGGGCAATGGCGATAGGTGGAATTGCAGTTTATCTAATAAAACTTCAACTTCCATTGCTATATGAAATTAATGGGAGGGGTTACTATGGTTTCTTTGTAGGTGTACTGATAAGTCATTATATTGGACAATGGAGCGACAAGGCCAAAAGAAGCATAAGTCTGGTGGTACTCATAGGGGTAATTGGAGCGGTATGTTATAATGTACCATTTGATGCATCACATTTATGGTTAGAAATGCTTGTATTGTGGCCGGGTACAGTATATCTGGCGATGTTTGCACCAGTGATTCAACAAATATTGTCTGTAAAACCCTTGGTAAAGTTAGGAGATTTTGCCATGGCAATCTTTTTATGTAATATGCCAATTAATACGATAATGGAATATTGTAACAAGAGATTTCACTGGAACCTGGATTATGGAAATACAGGGATTTGGCTTTGTTATGTGGCAATTTCCCTTGTGATATCATGGGGAATGTATCGTATTTTTGAATTGTGGATTCCTATAATACTAAGTAAAACACTGCAGAATAAAGGAATAGCAGTAGGGTAATGCGTAAAATAGTAAAAATGTATCTAAATTAACACATAAATGAAATGTTGAGTAAATAAACGAATCTATACGCAATATATTTACAATAATCACAACAATTAGTAAGAAACAAATAAAAATATAACATAAAATATCGCTATCATATGAAAGGAGAATATGAAGCGATATTTTTGCTTCATGTATTGAAAAATGGGTGCATTACAAAAATTTAAAGATAGCTTAGACACCAGTAAAAGGGATGGTGTTCAGTACAGAAGAGCTGGATTGCCGGAGATGATTTGCAGTATGGCACATAATGGTGTAGGAATGACATTCTATATGCTGATTATGTATGCCAGTTACATAGGAAGTGCAGGGTACGGAATTGCAACAGCCACTGTAGGTATCATTATTACAGCAACAAAGATGTTTGATGGATTGACAGATGCAATTGCAGCCGTAATCTTTGAGAAGATTCCACCGACACATGGTAAGATTCGTCTCTTAATGACCATTGGTTGGATTGTGGAATCCCTGTCCGTATTGATGTTATATCATTGGGCAGTAGGTAAATTCAGTGGAGTTGCAGGTGTTGTCATCTTTACAACCATTTATGTTGTATATTATTTGGGATATACCCTTACAACCATAGCAGGAGGAACCAGTGCTACGATTCTCACCAATGACCCGCTGCAGCGACCAATGATGGGATTTGTGGATTCCGCATTTTCCTATGCAACACCAGTGTTGTTGAACTTGTTTGTATCATTTGCAGTCCTGCCACGTTATGACAATCAGTGGAACGCACCAATGTTAAAAGAAACCTGTTATATTTTCGTTGCCATTTCTTTTGTGCTTCTTATGATGACCTTCTTTGGAGTTCGAAAGGTAGATGTAGAAGAGAACTTTAAGGCATTAAGTGGTGATGATCAGGAGAAGGTTACATTTAAGCAAATGTGGGAGGTTCTGATACATAATCGTCCGGTGCAGATGTATCTTGTGGCATTAGCTTCTGATAAATTCGCCCAGACAACTGCATCACAGACCGTGGTGAATACCATGCTTGCAGGAATTCTTATTGGAAGTTATAAAGCAACCTCTGTTATTGGTGGAGCAACAAGTACCATTGGCTTAATCTTTGCATTCCTTGGAGGATTATATGTAACTAAATATGGTGCTAAGAAATCTGTAACAGTATGGTCATGGGCAAGTGTATTTGTGTCTATAGTGTTAATAGGATATTGTATATTCTTGGGAAAAGACAATATGAGTCTCATTTCAGTGGCAGCAGTTCCGACGGCAATTTATGTTGGTTTGCAAATGGCACTTACAGCAACCAAAATGATTCTTGCTGCAACAACCTCTGCAATGAGAGGAGACGTTGTAGATTATGAGTTAGAACGGTCTGGAAATTATCTTCCTGCAGTTGTAAATGGCGTATATTCTTTTATCAACAAATTAATAGGCTCTCTTGGAGCAGCAGTAGCAGCATTCTGTGTAGCAGGTATTGGCTATAAGACCATCATGCCACAGATGGGAGATAAGGTAACTGCACCATTATTTTACATGACATTGTTCCTTGCCTTTGGATTGCCGATTATTGGATGGCTGCTTAATGTTGTTGCTATGAAATTCTATGGTTTAGATAAAGAAAGAATGGTTGAGGTTCAAAAAAACATTGCCGAAAGAAAAGCAGCGGCAAAGGCGGCGCAAAAGGCAGACGAATAAATATAACAAAAATCGCAACACTTCGTGCTATAAAACCCTTGAGAAAGACTCCGGAAAATGTTCCGGAGTCTTTTATATAAGGGAAAAAGAAGGTATAATATAAAGCTAAGAGAGAAGTGAGCAAAGTAAGGAGAAGCATAAAGTGAAGAAGGAACAACTTCTAGAAGCATTCTATGAATTAAAAAATAGTTGTTATCATATTTGGGACTGGCGCTTTGATATGTTAGGCAATCTGATATTTACAAATTGTCCACAACCGGCTTTGTATCAGAAGTTTTTCTGGGAACAAGAGGCCAAGCTAACGATGATGGAACATGTCAGGCGGGAAAACACGCCGTATGTATACACGTGCGGATCTGTTCTCTCTTGGATTGTGGCATATGAGAAGGATGGCTCTGGCATCTATATAGAAGGACCATTTTATACAGCTTTCAATGATGTGAATGGTTATAGTCAGTTGATGGAGCCTTTCCATTTTACCAGGGAAGAGAGAGAAATTCTTGAAGTGTCATTAAGAAGTCTATCGGTGCTTACCTATTCCACCATGATGCAAATGACAACGATGCTTCATTATGCTATTTGCCAGGAAAGTCTGAAAAAATATCAGGTGCAGGTAATCCAAGCAAAGGGAATGGATAAATCCATGAGGTTAATGGGGGAAGTAATGGTAGATCAATTCCAGAATAATACACCGGCAATCACCTTAGAAGATGAAGTCATGGAGCGTGTGAAAAATGGAGACCCCAGTGCAGTAGATATTTTAAAAAGAGCGGCAACCCTTAATACAGGGTTAAATGACAAGGATTCCAAAAGTCTTAGCTATTTTCAACAGCATATCCATGTGTTTCTTACACTAATATCCCGAGCTGCCATTGATGGAGGAATGTCTAGAAAAACGTCATTAACGTTATGTGCCGATTATAGGCGTAGGCTGAATCGATGCAATACCATGCATGATATGTCAAATGTTAGTTATAATGCAGTAGAAGAGTACGTGGATCACGTACAGGAGAGTCAGAAGAGAAGCTATTGCTCACCGCAAGTGAGATTGTGCTGCGAATACATGGATATGCACCCAGAGGAGAAAATCACCTTGTCATATCTGGCATCTAGAATTGGGTACTCCAAGTATCATCTATCCCATAAATTTAATGAGGAATTAGGATGCTCTATTGCGGATTATATGCAGCAGTCCAAGATACGAAGAGCATGCTTTCTCCTTCGTACCACAGGGGCATCTCTTGCAGAGATAAGTGCTCAGCTTGGTTATGGAAGCAGCAGTTATTTTAGTAAGGTCTTTCGGGAGCATGAACATATGACACCGAGAGCCTATCGGAAGGCCCATGCAACCATATAAAATGTGGATAGGAGCAAAAAGTGTAAAGTATAATATTAGAGGAAGAAATCATGAACAGAAGAATTGAAAGTATACAGGGTGCCAGAGGTGTGTCTGCCATACTGATAGCCTATGTTTTCCATTATATGCTGTTGTTTCAGGAGGTGCCGGTAGGCAATCCCATCTTGCAGGAAGTATTTCGGGCAATAGGAACCATTTATATTCTTGGCTCCGATGTATTCTTTGTATTTTCGGGATATCTTATGTACCAGGCTTATGAGGAGCGGCTAAGTCGCAGGGAAATATCCTTTCGCAAATATATGGTGCCTCGCATGATACGCATTTATCCCTTGGTGATTGTAACGGCAGTAGCAGAATTTGTACTGGAGAATGTGGGAAAAGCTCAATTGGGACATTACCCCCTTCATGGGGATGGAGGAGCCCTGCGCTACAGTGTGGGAGCCCTTGTAATGAATATTACCGGATTACAAAGTGGCTGGATTAGCGATGGAGATGCACTGGCAGTAAATGGACCCACATGGTTTATCAGTATCCTTATGATTTGCTATATTCTGTATTATCTTATAACGAATTTCATTAAAAATAAAAAGATAAGACTGCTTATATACTGGCTTCTTATGGCAAGTGGCGTTCTGCTTTTTGTTGTACAGATAAAGTTTCCGCTGCTGTATCCAATTAATGGCCGAGGATATTTTGCCTTCTTTGCTGGGGTTTTAATGCAGCATTATGTAAGTCAGTGGACCCGGAGAACGAGAAACATGGTGGCAATTCCAGTAGCTGTCTTGATGATTCTATCCGTCATTCTATGCATGCCATTTAATGAAAAGCGATTGTGGATTACTATGGTGTTTTTATGGACGGGTGGAGCATATCTAACCATTTATGCACCGGTAATCAGAAGGCAGCTGTCCTGGTCACCAGTGGTGAGGCTGGGAGATTACGCCATGT
>CAZYYO010000102.1:0-6786 GCA_964650965.1 uncultured Lachnospiraceae bacterium
GAGGCTAGACATGGTAAGGCTTTCCAGGGACTGCTTAACAGATACTTTGGTTAATCCATAAACCGCATAAAATAAGGCTTTTAAGGGGATAGATATTGTTTCTATCCTCTTTTCTTTTTCCCATTTTGGATAAAGCTGTTATTGTAGGAATGACAAAATACCTTGGTTGCTCTGATTTGCTTGTGCAAGCATGGATTGTCCAACCTGTTCTAATATATTGTTTTTTAAAATTTCCACCATTTCTTTTGCCATATCAGCATCTCTAATCTGTGATTCAGCCGCTTGTGTATTCTCTGATGTATTCTTATTATTATTTACTGCGTGTTCCAGGCGATTCTGCTGTGCTCCAATCTTGCTACGATATGAGTTTGCTACTGCAAGAGCTTTGCCAACGGCAGTAATGGCTTTTCCTGCTCCTTCTTCTGTTGAAACATCAATACCATCTAAGCCAAGAATAGACGTGTTCATTTTATCAATTTGTAAATACATCCCCACTCCAGCTTCTGAGCCTGATTGAATCCAAAATTCTTTTGTTCCAGGTGGGGTCACATGCGGTTTTGAACTAATATCACCTGTTTTGTTCCCATCTGGATAAGTTATTCTAAATGATGTATTTGTTGTTGTAACCGGTGCTCCTTTTGTAGCTCCTGCATAAGTGACTTCATAAAAAGCATCCCCCGACCCCTGCGATTTTGACGTATATGTGAGCTGTGAACCATCTATCAGTTTTGCATACTCCTCTACTGACATATCTTTGTCAGCATACAACCCAAACTGAATATAATTCACAGAGCCAAATGTATCTCAGATTTTAAAATAGTGTTGTCCTTTTTTAACCGTGCCATCTTCCAAAAATGTTTCATAAGTATCATGAGCTGCAAGCCATGGTTGTTTACTGATATCAAACATACTTCCAAACTCAGATTCAATCCACATTCCAGTACCATCTGCACGAAGTGTAACTTCTCCACCTATTTTGTCTACTGGTACATTCCCTGTTCTTCCCGTAAGGGTGCTTAGGCTATAATTTTTTTGTGGTCTAGTAGAAGTAACAACCGATACGTTTATTTTCATTCCATTAAAGCTCTGAATAATATTATCCTTTTTCTCACCTTCCTTGACCGAAAAATCGAATTTTATTCCATCATGATTTAGCGTATACGTACCTGCTTTAATTATCGCATCTGAAAGTTTGTGTCCATTTCCGTCATCAAACTCAGACCAGTTATAGCTTATCCCTTCTATCGAAAGACCAGATTCATTCGCTAATATTTCAATTTCTTTCGTTGCATCACACGTCCCTGAGAGATCTAGTGCATATAAAATATTCTTCGAAGGTGTTTCGACATCTCCTGCGTCCGTTATCGAACCATCTTTTATATTTTCATCCTTAAATAATGGCATTGTATTAAAATCAGTCGTATCACTAATTCTGTTAATCTCACTTAAAATCTGATTAATTTCTTCTTGTATCACTTTCCTGTCTGTATCTGAATTTGTTCCATTTGCAGACTGCACGGATAGTTCCGTAATTCTATGAAGCATATCATTAACTTCTGCCAAAGCTCCATCTGCAACTTGGCAAATAGAGATTCCATCCTGAGTATTATCCGTTCCTTGATTCAATCCTCTTATTTGCCTACGCATTTTTTCTGATATAGATAATCCAGCTGCATCGTCAGAGGCTCTGTTAATTCTATAACCAGACGATAATTTCTCGGCAGCTCTTGCTTTATTTTTAGAATTTATATTTAAACACCTACTTGTATTCATAGCAAGCAAATTGTGTGCAACTATATTCATATTCAAACCTCGTAGAAAATAATAATATAGACTCATTTATATTATCGGGATCTTCATCTCAAAACATTACCCATCAAATGGCTTCTACTGCTCCCAGAAATCCACCGGTTCGTACTCCTGCAGGGGTGCCAGAAATCCCAGGCGGTCCAGCTCCTGTTGAATCTCATCCAGAATCTCCTTGCTGTCTGCCAGGACGGTGTGATAATGATAACCACTGGTTACGTTCATGAGAAGGCTGGATTTCCCGGAAGCCAGCTCCTTCATGTATGCAGCGATGTCTCTTCTGGAATGCAGGTTCAAATCCGCTTTGATTACTCCATACACCTTGTGATATACGAATACATCCTGTATGGTTCCACCCATATCTACAATAGAGGTTAACTCTGTTTCTACCTGATCATTCTCATGATGTACCTTAAGAATTCTGCTGCATCCACTGTGTTTATCCAGGACATACCCCTTATTGGTGGATAGAATTCCCTTATTGGTGGCACGAATTAATGCAATATCCTGTACGATAATCTGTCGGCTTACATCCAGCTGCTTTGCCAAAGCTACTCCCGGCACTGGCACGGTGCTGTTTTCTAAGATTTCTATAATTTTACTTCTGCGTTCATTTCCATTCATATATTCTGTTACCTCATTTCTTTATCTATGACATACACCTGTATATACACGTGTATGTTACTTGGCATATAGCAATTATACAACATATTTGTTATGATAAATAGAAGATATTTTCGATTAGAAAGGGTTTGCCATGGAAATTATAATAATTGCTGCTGTTATCATATTGATTTTCTATCTATTTCGTCGGGTAAAGGTGTTAAATCAGCTTCGCACCAATGGTCATATTCTAAGTCTCTTTCTTATGATTGGTCTTATGATGGTTACCATTATCTGTGGGCTCAAGGGCTTTTCTGCTAAGGACTTTCAGAACATTTCCATTAGCGACCGTAATTTCTATATTCTGCAAATGTTCTTCCTGAATTATTCAGATTCTGTAGGAAATAATATATGGCTTGATATTGCAAGATACGCCGCTGCATTCTTTACCATTGGGGCCCTGGCTATTATCCTGGAAAATGCCATGGACTATCTTGTTCTGGTTATAACGGGACTAAGACGAGACAGCGTTCTCATCTTCGGAGATAACAATTATGCCAGGCTGGTACATGACAGGGTATGGCCCAAAGGTATTCTTACCAGGGATAACTACATTCCCACCAGAGGGAAGGTTCTCCTTCTGGGAACAGATGATGAAAATAATACATTTTTTGCCAATAACTATTCTCGTTTGAGAAAAAAGGATGTCTATTTTAAAACGGAAAATCTTCCCGGCTTAATGGTTCAGCCAACCAATCAAAAGGGATGCTCCGCTGGCATGGTGAAATATTTTTCCTTAGAAGAGCTTGCCGTTCATGTTTATTGGCAGAAATATCCTCTGATTCCAGACAGTCATACGGTGGAAGAAGCGAAGCGTGTACTTCATACACCACAGGATTTCCATGTTGCCATTATTGGTAATCATCCTTTGCTGGACGAGCTGATTCTATATGGAACCCAGCTGAATATTTACAACGAAGCTTCTACCATAACCTACCATATCTTCGGGAATAACCAGCGATTTGAGAAGCTTCATAAGAATCTTGACCAGCTTCATGTTGTGGCTCATCCCCAGGAATGGTACGAATATCAGGAGCATCAGCTGGATTTCTTTGACCGTGTCATTGTTATTGAACAACAGCAGCAGCTGAAGCTGATTCACGAATTGCATCTTCTCAGTGCCAATGTGGTAATCCACGCCTTTCTTCCCTTGGGCAGTCAGGATATGAATCTGGCTCGAATGCTGTACTTAGATGACCGAGGGGGAAATATTACCAGAGCAGATGCCATCACCTTATTTCCTTGGATTGCCGAAGCATGTGATGTGAACCGTATTATTGATGAGGAATGGATGGATGCGGCAATGAGCATGAATTACTACTATGGTCACCATAATCTGGACGCTTCCAAAAAGGATCTGATATCCGATTGGATGAAGCTGGGCTCCTATCATAAATATTCCAGTATGTTTTCCGCTTCCTACTCTATGAAATATAAGGATGTTGCCTTAGAATTAGTTAAGGACCCGGAATGCAAGGAGAAGCTTCGCCGACTGGAACACATTCGCTGGGATAACTACAGCTATTTCTTCAACTGGAAGGCTCCCGAAGGGGATGAGATGCTTCATGCCGTGCAACGAGATATACAGGAAGCACAGCAGACCCATAATGCTCAGGCACTTACCGCACTCCAGCCTGAGTTAGATGGAACCCAACCGCGGCAAAAGGACTGGCGATGGAGACTTCACAGTGACTTAATTCCATTTGACGAATTATCCCAGGAGGACCAGGACAAGGATGATTTCCTGAACTGGCTGACTCTTTATCTTACGAAACATTAGGCATAGGGCTTATACAATAGGAGGAACATACCATGGATGCTTTTATCAGCTACCGTAGAAAGGGTGGCAGTGATATTGCCTTTATTATTCATGAAGGATTATACAAGAGACGCTATTATGCTTTCTATGATATTGAAAATATTCAGGCAGGACGTTTTGACGAACGCATCTACCTGGACATTAAGAAATCCAATAATTTTATTCTTATTGTAACGGAGGGTGCCTTCGAACGATGCCAGGAGGAAAACGACTGGGTCCGTCTGGAAATACAAAAGGCCTTAGAGCTCAATAAGCTGATTATTCCTGTATTTGTCAATGGTGCCACATTTCCCCCGGACCTTCCTGAGGATATCCGTCCTGCCATGCATTATGATGGGGTAAACTATCAGACAGAGAAGGCAGAGGATGCCGTCAGCGATATTATTGCCTACCTGCGAGATGAAAACGGAAAGCCTCTTCGTCTGGCTAAGAATAAGAAAATATCCAATACATATTACAGCGATGGTATGAGCGATACAGAAAAGAAGCGAATTATTAAGGATTATGAAATCTGTAAGCCCATTGAACAGCCAATCTTCGATAAATTATTTCAAAAAATTATTGATGCCTCAGAACATGATGCCACTTTGTCTGATATTGTGGTATTTAATCCCGCCATTTATGAGATTAGCTCTACCATGGAGAAATACCAAAGCTCTGGCATTACGCAAATCTATGGTTTCTTGGGAAATCAGCCAGATACTGATGACGCCAATGCCCGATTTGGCAATGACACCTGTCGGTTCTATGTGGGAAATATGGAGCATACGGATTTTGAAGACGAGCTGGATATGGTGTTATCTAAGAATCATTTAAAGGGCTTTGACTTCGTGGATCTGACCCTGATTCTAAAGGATTGTGAGAACCCCTTAGAGAAGCTTCGGGCCATTGTAGACCGATTAAATGAAAATGGTATTGTGTATGTACGAGAGCTGGATGACGGACTGGTGATGACATATCCTGATGAACATAAATATTTCCGTAAGATGATGGAATATCTGAAGCTGGACCGCTACGCTGGAAATCGTGACATGGGGCGAAGAACCTTCACCTGCATGAAGAATGCCTACCTGGAGGATGTGCACCAGGTAAATGAGCTGCTTACTACCGCCAATATGAACCGGAAAGAATGCAAGAAATTGTTTGATACCTACTTCTCCTATGTTCAACCGGAGCTGGAGGATTTGCTGCAGGAAGAGCCGGATAACCTGGAATATGAGAATGCCATTAACTGGCTGGAGGAGAACTATCCCAAGATGGAACGGGAATTTATCAGCAGTGAATCCTATTTTGTATCCGGATTCATGTTCTTCTATGGCATAAATTCCTATTAATTCTCTTCCCTGGACTGCCATGCATAGGAAAATGGACGATTGAACATCCAGCATACCTTCTTCTTTGACTGGGTATGGGGAATCCTGTGGTGCATGCTAAGAGATGCTTTGTTATCGGTAATCACCTGAGCAAAGGCTACCTGGTCAGTAACTTGAGCTGCCATTGCCTGGGTTATCATTGCTCCACATCCCTGTCTGCGGTATGCCTCATCTACGTATAAGGCTCCGATACTATTATCAATATGATGCGCGATATAGCCAATCAGCCGCTCCTTCTCATAATAGGCGAAGACGCGATTGCGTTCATAAAGCTCCTGAAGATACTGGGGATATTCATAATGGGACTTGGCATACGCCAGGTCCTTTTCTGCTAACAGGGAAAGTGCCTTAGACTCTCCTGGTTCATACACCATCTGATAGCACTGATAGCTTTCTGCAAATTCTCCCTTAAGCCTTAGATATATTTCTTCATTGGTTGTCTCTAACAGATTCCCCCCATGCTTCTTCAATTCCTCTATTACTTCTTCTATATCTCCACAGCACTCTACGAAGGTAACATCACTGACTGCAGAATGAAGGATTACCGCAGTCTTTGTGTTCATAATCACTTCATGCTGCTGCATATATGCTGCTGCCAAATGGGGGTAATTCTTCACATCTGTTATACAATCCTGTAATAGCATATCTCTACCTTTCCTAGATCATCAAATCGGTACGTTCCTTGCTTTCATTAATCTTCTTATTCAGTCGCTTGCATGGAATACTTATCACTAATCCCAGTAACAGGGCAATTCCTATATAGACACCCATTCCAGATAGATTCAGCCAATATGCATTGTGATACATACCACCGATGGTCTCTCGAATGGCATTCATTCCATAGGCAAAGGGCATATACTCATACATAATCTGATATACCTTAGGCAGCACCTCCACTGGGAAGGTTCCACCGCTTCCTGCAACCTGAATTACCATAAGGACTACTGCAATCGCTTCTCCTACATTTTCAAAAGCATATGCTAAGGCATACAACAGCAGCGTAAAGGAAAAGCTGCAAATTGCTGCCGCCAGCCAGAAGAGAAACGGGTGAATGCATTGTATCTTCACATAGAACAGTGCTCCCATAACCGTAATAAAGGTCTGAAGCTGTCCTGTCAGGAAGAA
>CAZYYO010000103.1:0-6678 GCA_964650965.1 uncultured Lachnospiraceae bacterium
TCCAGCATTATTCGTATTGTAAATGAAGTGCGTCCAGATGAAATCTATAACCTGGCAGCACAGTCCCATGTGGGGGTCAGCTTTGATGCAGCAGAATATACCGGAGATGTAGATGCACTTGGCGTGCTGCGTATCTTAGAGGCGGTTCATATGCTGGGATTAGATAAGACCTGTCGCATCTATCAGGCATCTACCTCTGAATTATATGGTAAGGTAGAGGAAGTTCCACAGAATGAGAATACACCATTTCACCCATTTAGCCCATATGCAGTAGCAAAACAGTATGGCTTCTGGATGATGAAGGAATATAGAGAAGCTTATGGACAGTTTGCAGTAAATGGAATCTTATTTAACCATGAATCCGAACGACGCGGAGAAAACTTTGTAACAAGAAAGATCACTTTGGCAGCAGGACGTATTGCATGCGGATTACAGGATCACCTGGAATTAGGTAATCTGGACTCCCTGCGTGACTGGGGCTATGCCAAGGATTATGTAGAGTGTATGTGGCTGATTATGCAGCAGGATGAACCAGACGACTATGTAATCGCAACAGGAGTTCAGCATACGGTTCGTGAGTTCACAACCTTAGCATTTGCTAATGATGGTATTGAATTGGAATGGCGTGGAGAAGGAATGGATGAGAAGGGCTATGACAAGAAAACAGGCAAGATGCTGGTATGTGTTAACCCAGAATGGTTCCGCCCAACAGATGTAGTTAACCTGTGGGGAGATCCTACCAAGGCAAGAACCAAGCTTGGCTGGAATCCACAGAAGACCAGCTATGAAGACCTGGTTCGTATTATGGCAGAACACGATCTTGCACTGGCAAAACAGGAAGCAAAATTGAACGCATAAGGATTGTGACATGAGATAAGCCGCCTGACAGATAATGTCGGGTGGTTTGTTATGTATCAGGGTACAGTTGTAAGGGAAGCAATTATGGGAAAAGAACGTGCATCCAATCTGGAATTATTAAGAATTATATTGATGTGCATGGTGCCACTGTATCATCTTATGATATACAATGGAATTGTTTTTGTACCCTATTATGACAAGACCCCGTTGGGATTATTTCTGGTTAGTGGAAGTGCTATTACGGCAGATTATGCATTTATGGCATTAAGTGCCCATTTTTTGCTGGAAGCTAGAAATAAACCAGTCATCAGCAAATTTCTAACAGTGGGAATGCAGGTTGCTACCATGTATCTTGTGAAGATGGTGACCCTTCGGATTTTGCTGGGTTATCAGGGAGATAATCCATACATTGAAGATTTTCTTATTCATGGAGCATGGTGGTTTGCTTATGGATATCTTATTCTATTGCTGGTATATCCCTTATTAAATGGTTGGATTTTTACGGCAAAGCTTAAATATGTGAAAATATCCTGTGTTATCCTGGGCATTCTTTTCCTTATTCATGGGGCATTCAACCAGGTGAATTTTATCAACGATCTGCTGGCTTTTGGCTTTACCTACCTGATGTTGGGATGCATGAAGCGGCAGGACTATCAACAATTGCTGATGATACGAAACACCCGAAGAAATATGTTACTGCTTTACTTAAGTTTATTTCTGGGGACCTTTGTGGCAGGGTGGCTTGTGAAATATCCGGGACATCTGCCAAGTGATGTAATTGCCAGTGAGATTGTAAGACGACTGGTTGGAAAGTACAGTATGATACAGTTTGTTATGGGTCTGGCACTGTTTTTATTGTTTCGAAGCATACAGATTCCCCAGTCCAAGGTGATTAATCGCATATCCAAAGCAGGCTTTACGGTGTTCCTCCTTCATGAAACCATTATGGGAATATGGTGGTATTGGGGACTGGCGGATTATCGTATGAGAGATTATTCGCTGGGAGCTTTCCTGGGATGTAGTGTGCTGTATCTCATCAGCTGCTATGGAGTAGCTATGATAGTACAGGAGATTTACGATAGAACCCTGGCAAAATGGGGCAGGCTTTTGATTGGTAAAATCGCGAAGATACCATGGGTGCAAAACATGGAACGAAGATACATTGAGGTGCAGCAATGGGGGAAATGAAACGATATTATCCGGCGATAGATATTGCGAGGTTTATACTGGCAATTCTGGTGGTTGCCATTCATGTGCGTCCTTTTACAGGAAATGCAGCCTTCTTCTATGATGATTGTATTGCCAGGATAGCAGATCCCTTATTCTTTATGATTAGTGCATACCTGTTCTTCACCAAGGTGTATGCTGGTGGATGGAAGAAAGGGGAGCTGGGCAGATACCTAAGGCGTCTCTTGAAATTATATCTGGCATGGCTTCTGATCTATTCACCTGTGATTATTCATCATACCCTTGTGGCAAATAAAGAGGCAGATTTATGGCAGATACTGGGATTGCTTCTTCGAAAAATTCTTTTGGAGGGACCCTATGGAGCCATGTGGTTTCTTACGGCACTTCTTTTGGCGATACCTCTTACCTACGTTGTAACCAGATACCTGGGAGCTGGGGGAGCAGTGCTGCTATCGTTTCCTTTTTACCTATTTACCGTCCTTCAGATGGAATATACCAGGCTGGTGCATGGAATCGGATGGATGGACTGGCTGTATGATACCTGTAATGTAATTTTTGGCTGGCTGGCCAATGGACTTACCTATGGATTCTTCTTTTGTGCATTGGGAATGCTGGCAGCCAAGTACAAATTTCAAAATGATTTGCAAAAGCACTGCCCAGAGAATACCAGGACATGCTTCAGATATTGGATGGGATTTATCATTTCTCTCGTAGCACTATTTGCGGAAGTCATCCTTATACGAAGATATGAGCTGGGTGTCAGCTACGGAGCTATGCTGTGCTTGATTCCAGTAAGCTGCTTCCTGCTACAGCTACTTACGGAAGGTTCCATGCCTCATCGCAAAATATATGGAAAGCTTCGCAACTGCAGTGTATTAATCTTTACCATTCACTATGGGATTATGGAGCTGTTTGGGTGGCTATGGAAGGATGTCTCATGGTATATACGCTCCACAACGATACAGTACTTTATAGTTCTGGCAGTTACATTGATAATTTCGGCAGGGATTATCCGGTTGTCAGAGAACAACAGATTAAAATTCTTAAAGGTACTATTTTAACGCCACACTTCATTTAAGAAACAAGACAGGAACGAAACGAGGAGACAAGCAATTATGAATGGAAAGAAGAAGCTCTCGTCTGATCAGAGATTTTTTATTACATTAATTATATTTTCCATATTATTGGCATTCTTCTGCTACGGCAAGAGAGTGAATTCCTATGATGCAACCATGCTGGCATTTTCCTATAAATATGGCTTTATATCCAGAGGCTTTATTGGAACCATGTACCAGCTTTTAGATAAGGTGTTACCTGTATCCTTAATGAACTATCAGGCAGTGAAGACCTATACTATGATCATTACCATCATATATTACCTGATCCTTCTTGGCTTTTTTGTTATGTGTATCAGACGATGCCAGGAGAAGAATAAGAAATATATGCAGTATGCTATCATTTTCTTTGCGATCTTTGCTGTGTCCATGTTCATTAGTGAATATAATTTCGGAAGGCTGGATGTGTATCTTGTAATGCTGAGCCTGATAGCAGTTACCCTGCTGGTGAAGGAGAAAGCCCAGTGGCTGGTTGTTCCCATTGCAGCAGTATGCGTGATGATTCACCAGGGATATGTATTTATGTTTTTCAATCTCATCCTGGTGTTGCTGTTATATCAGGCACTGTCTCATGAGAAGAAGGAACAGAGAAAATACTTGATACTTTTTGGTATTACCTTTCTGGTAGGCTCGGCATTCTTTTTGTATTTTGAATTCTTCAGTCATGTAAATGGAGCCAAGATATATGACGACTTGTATGCTACAGCTAAGAGTATCTGCAGAAAAGGAATCGTACATGATGATGTAATCAGTGCAGAGGTGCTGGGGGTAGACCTTACAGCCAAGGAATGGGATCTGCATATTCAAAATCTGGTAGAGCTGCCATTTTTTGTATTACTGATTATGCCTTATATCCTATTTGCAGTACAGTATTTTCGTGGCATCATCAAAAAGGCAGTGACGGTACAGGATAAATGGAAATATCGTCTGGTGGCTATGGGAGCATTGACGATGCTTCCTAACTTCATACTGAAGGTGGATTATGGTCGCTGGGTATTTGCCGTTATCTGTTATTATATGGTGATTGTGCTGGCACTTATGGCAATGGGAGATCAGCTGATTATGTCAGAATTTGTCTCCATGTGTGATGCGTGGCAGGAGCGGTCCCCATGGCTGATTTTGTTACTGCTGTACCCCCTGCTGCTGGTACCCTTCCAGGACGTGATTATTAGCTTTTTATCTATGAGATTTGCCAATTATCCCAACAAATGGTGGCTGCATATCTGGTAGAGAAAGTAACTTTGTAGAAAGAGATAAGATGGAATATGTTAGAAAATAAAGGCAAGAAAAAAACAATTCATTCATTTATGATATGCTTTATACTAATGAGCTTTGCAGCATTTCTTACCTATTATGATGAGAAGCTGGAGAGCTATAATTCAACGGTATTGGCATTCTCCTATCAATACGGATTTATCTCAAGAGGTCTGATCGGCAGCTTGTATCAGCTGGCAGACCGTGTGATTCCGGGAAATATGATAGATTATGACGTGGCATTATATGTAACCCTGGGAATTACCATTGCATTTTATCTGTTTTTCTTCTGGTTTTGCAGAAAATGTCTGCTATACTGCCAGGAGAAATATTTAAAGGAAATGGAATACCTTATCATCTTCCTGGCGATATTCGTCATACCTACCTATGCTTCTAAAAGGAACCTGGGACGGCTGGATTTGTACATGTTTGTTTTCAGTATGATTGGTGTATTGCTGATTCTTAAGGAGAAGGCGGAGTGGGTGATGATTCCTCTGTCAGCGTTGGGGGTTATGGTCCACCAGGGCTATGTGTTTATGTATTTTAACATCTTTTTGGTCCTTCTGATGTATAAGATCTTATCTACAGACGGACAAAAAAGAAAGAAATATATATTTATATTAGCAGCCAGCTTTCTTCTGGCATCGGTGCTGTTTCTGTGGTTCCAGTTCTTCAGTCATGTGGATGGACAGGCGATATATCCGGAAATTGTGAAGGATGCCAAGGCGTTGTCCTACAAGGGAAAGTATCATGACACCCTGATAGATGCAGAAATTCTGGGCGTAGATTTAACTAAGGTAGAATGGCCCTTCCATGTAATGAATTATATCGAGCTGCCACTATACCTGATTTTTATTTCTCCTTATATTATTATGGGAGTGAAATTATTTCAGAGAATACAAAAGAGAGTTACTGTGAAAAAGAATAAATGGAAATATTATCTTGTAGCGGCAGGTCCTATTACCATCTTGCCTAATTTTATACTGAAGGTGGATTATGCAAGGTGGTTTCTGGCTATTTTATGTTACTATGTTGTGGTATTTCTTGCCCTGCTTGCTATGGACGATAAGATTGTCACCCAGGAGCTTCATGCTTTTGTAAGGGAAATCCGGGAGAAATATACCTGGTCTATGATTTTACTGTTGTATCCCATCTTATTTAGTCCCTTTTGGGATGTGCATATTTGTTCTCTTATGAGAAATATCAGTAATCCAATCAATGAGACATTTCTGCATTTATGGTAAATGGAAAGTGATAGGAGTATAAAACCAATGACACTGGAAAAGAAAACATCGAAAAAAAGTGAAGCCCTGTTCTTCCTTGTGCTGGGGATTCTTGCATGGGCAGTAATTTCTCGTTTTTATCGAAGTGGAATATCTGAATTTAATACAACCCTATATGCGCTGTCTTATAAATATGGCTTTATTTCCCGTGGGCTGGTAGGAACACTATGGCATATGGCAGATGTGGTTCTTCCGTGGAATCTTATGACCTATGAAGCAGTATTTCATTTTACCGAGATTGTCACCCTGCTGTTTTATGTACTGCTGTTTCGCTTCTTCATACTGTGCATGAACCTGTGTGCACCGGAGCAAAAGCAGAACATGAGATACCTGGTTGTATTTCTTGGCATCTTCTCATTTCCCATGTTTTTGGGGGTGGAGCTGTTTGGGCGATTAGACATTTACCTGTATATATTTACAATTATCTGCATGAACCTTATGATAAGGGAGAAGGCTCAGTGGCTGATTGTTCCAATTTGCATCCTGTGTACCATGATTCACCAGGGCTTTGTATTTACCAATGCCAATATTATTCTGGTAATGCTGTTTTATAAGTTCATGACAAGGGAAGGGAAGGAACGAAAGAAGTATCTGTGGATTTTTCTACTTACCTTTATCAGTATCTCAGCACTGTTTCTGTATTTCGAATTCTTCAGCCACACCAATGGAGGGGAAATATCCCAGGAGATTGTAGCGGCAGCTAAATCTCTTTCAGAGGATGGTAAGAGCTATAATAAAGCCATTGTAGATCACGAAATCCTGGGAAAGGATGTGTATACCAGCGAACGGGAGTATCACATTTTAAACTATAAGCAATTCCCGGCCTTTGTGGTACTATTTGGACCATATATCTATATTGTATATCGTTTTATGAAGAAGCTGATTCATGACCGGGAAATCAGAAGAAGACTGGCATATCTCGCAGTCGCTGTGGGACCTGCCACATTAATTCCGGAAATGATTCTAAAGGTTGACTATGG
>CAZYYO010000104.1:0-6403 GCA_964650965.1 uncultured Lachnospiraceae bacterium
CCAAAGATGAAGGTGGTCGTCATACTCCTTTCTTCAACAACTATCGTCCACAGTTCTACTTCAGAACAACTGACGTTACTGGTGTATGTAACTTACCAGAAGGTGTTGAAATGTGTATGCCTGGTGACAACATCGAAATGACTATGGAATTAATTCACCCAATCGCTATGGAGCAGGGACTTTCCTTCGCTATCCGTGAAGGTGGACGTACTGTAGGTTCAGGAAGAGTTGCTTCTATTATTGAATAATTTCATTATTCAATAATCATGTATCATCGGGTAATTTACGCGTTGGCAATGAGCCATGCATGAATAAATAAAGAGAAGTCTGGTGCAAGCTTGCTTGTAACCAGGCTTCTTTTTATTTATTCATATAGGGCGAAGCCCGCGACTGAGAGGAAGCGAAGCGGAATCGAAGACGTACATGGCACTAGGCGAGACTCGGATTTCAGGAGAATATTAATACATGAAATTTGGGCTTCTGGAGGTTTTTGATGTGTGACACCATGAGAATGAAGAAGTGTTTTTAATTATAAGCAATAGGCAAGAACAGGAAAAAATTATGATATTGCCCTTTTTCAGCCATAAACAGGCGTGAAATACATGATAAATTCTAAGAAAACAAGGAATTGCTTTTCCTTGCCCTATCATTGTGTGAAATTAGGGCAAGGAGAAGTAATAATGTCCCTGCTTAGATATTTTCCTGGCAATTACGGAATTTATATTAGAAACTGCTATCTGGACCAGGCATTTGGATAAAAGCCTTCAGATAAAAATTTCTGGATAAAACCCCAAAACTTCGGATAAAATCATCTAATCCAGGGCACTCTAGTAAAAAAGGAGTGACCCATTATGGATAAAACAGCGTTATTTAAACTAACCTACGGTTTATATATTCTTACTACAGCTACACAGGATGGCAGAGACAACGGCTGCGTGGTAGATGCTGTCATGCAGTTAACAGATGAGCCATGTATACTCAGTGTTTGCGTGAACCGAAATCATTTAACCAATGAAATGATAAAGAAGTCCGGCGTATTTAATCTGTCGGTTTTAACAGAGCAGGTTTCTCAGGAGCTCATAGCACACTTTGGCTATCAAAGCGGAAGAGAAGCAGACAAATTCCAGGGAGTATGGTCTATAGAGGAAGAACAGAATCATTCCCGGGTCATGCGTGGCAAAAACGGCATTTTTTATATTGCTCAGGATACCAATGCATACTTAGAGTGCAGAGTAATGGATCATTATGAATATGCAACTCATACGTTATTTGTTGCAGAAGTCATGGAGGCAGAAGTATTTAGCGAAGCTGCATCCATAACCTACACAGCGTATAGGAATCGTCGCAATCATTAAAACTTTCTTGAAAAAATTATACAGATTAATATAATCTTAACAATGAATTATCAATTTATACACACAAGCTCTCTATGATAAGGATATCAAAAGGAAAGCAGAGGGCTTAAAATGAAGAAGAAAACATTTATTGGAATCATTATTGGAATTGTAGGATTAACCTTCCTTGGACTAGGCATGAGCATGATTATGGTGCCTACTATGGGCAACATGCCACTAGGGATTATTATGGGTGCAGCAGGATTGTTGATTTGCATTATTAGTATTGTTAAAGTATGTAGCTCAGAAGGTGTAGAAATGCCAAAGGTACAGGGAAAGATTATAAAAGCAATTGTAGTTGGTATTGTGGCATTTCTTCTTCTGGGTATTGGAATGTCATTGGTTATGATAGGAGGATATTTCGTATTGGGAATATTGATTGGTGTTGTTGGTATTATTGTCGGTATCTCAATTATTCCAATGCTGAACGGATTCACAGATTAAATAATTTCATGAATTTACAAATGAAACTATCTTAAAAATTTCAAGAAGAATTTGTATCTTTTATACAGATTGTGCTATGATAGGACAGTAAAAAATGCATGAGATAAACGTGAAGGAACCATGCAATTAGAAAGGCGAGGTAAGATATCATGGCAATAAGAATTGGAATATTAGGATACGGAAATCTTGGACGAGGCGTAGAAAGCGCCATCAGACAGAATGATGATATGGAATTGCTTGCTGTATTCACCAGAAGAAATCCGGACAGCGTGCAGGTTCGTACACCTGGAGTGCAGGTGCTTCCAGCAGATGAGCTGAAGAATATGACAGACAAAATAGATGTTCTCATATTATGTGGAGGAAGTGCAACAGATCTTCCTGAGCAGACACCAGAGTACGCGAAGATGTTTAACGTAGTAGACAGCTTTGACACCCACGCAAGAATACCAGAGCATTTTGCAAATGTAGATGCAGCTGCAAAAGAAGCTGGTAAGATTGGAATTATTTCCTGTGGATGGGATCCAGGGATGTTCTCTTTGAATCGACTGTATGCCAACTGTGTGCTTCCAGAAGGAAGAGATTATACATTCTGGGGCAAGGGAGTGAGTCAGGGACATTCTGATGCAGTAAGAAGAATTGATGGAGTCATAGACTGTAGACAGTATACCGTACCGGTACCGGAAGCAATGGATGCTGTAAGAAGTGGAGCCAATCCAGAATTGACCACCAGAGAAAAGCATACGAGAGAATGCTTTGTTGTAGCCCAAGAGGGTGCTGATTTGGCTAGAATTGAAAATGAGATTAAGACCATGCCAAACTACTTTGCTGATTATGATACCACCGTGCATTTTATCAGCCAGGAAGAGATGGTAAGAGATCATAGTGGACTTCCTCATGGAGGAAGTGTTATCCGTACCGGAGTTACCGGAATGGAGCAGGAGCACAAGCAGGTAATTGAATACAAGCTGAACTTAGATTCCAATCCAGAGTTTACTGGAAGTGTAATTATTGCATTTGCAAGAGCTGCATATCGAATGAATCAGGAAGGTATCAGTGGATGTAAGACTGTATTCGATATTGCACCGGCTTACCTGTCACCTAAGAGTGGAGAAGAATTAAGAGCACATTTACTGTAGCATTCGGTAAATAACCAGGATGAAATGCCATTGTTGTATAGTGGGAATCATCTTGAAAACAGGCAATGATGAAATAGAATATAGGCAATGAGAAGCCCCAGATAGTAACAATCTTCACCTTTTTAGTGGAGAAGATATGTTATCTATCTGGGGCTTTTGCTATAAGCTTTTAGGTACTTGTATATTTATTTAGCAGCATCGGCTTTTCTGGCCGCTAATTCATCGCAAATTTCCTTGTAAACCGTCTCATCTAACTTATATTTCTTGATATATAAGATATAAGACAGGAACATTAAAATTGCGGGCAGTACAATCATAAAGACTAATAAGCCAGTACCCTGATTGCCGGAGACACTTTGAATCACAGCCTCAATCTTCGTTAGCTTATCAGCTTCTGTAATTAATCCCTGGGAGCATTGCTGTTCTAAGTCAGAAATCTGATTAGTGTAGTTGGTAACACCGAAGATAATGTAGCTGGCGGAGGTAAGTGCAACGATTAAAGCAGAACCCATCTTGGTAATAAAGGGACGGATGGATGCAATCACAGCTTCGTCTCGTGTCCCAAATTTTAATTCATTATATTCTACCGTATTAATAATGGAAATCATCATAATCAGATAATAGCAATATTGTCCGAAGTTAGAGCACATATAACCAATGACAATACCACCGAATTTCAGGGAACCTGTTCCTGGAAGGAAGCCAGAAACTAACATAAGTGCATAGCCTGCCATGGCAAGAATCAGCATTCCTTTCATTAACTTCTTCCGATCAATTCTTCGAGAAATTGCCGGATAGAAAATCATCAGGAAAGCAGTTGCAGACATACCAATGGTAGTAAATAAGGAATACAATCCGCCATTATATCCAAAGGTGAAATAAATATAGGTAGAGCCGATTCCACCAATAATCAGTCCATTTCCAATCTGCTGAAGAAGAAAAATTACAGCAATCCATACCAGTTGGTCATTACGAAGGATTGTGGAAAAAATTTCCTTAAAGGAAAATTTGGAACCGGCTGCAGCACCGGTGTCCCGATGCTCGTGAACACCGAACACGGTAAAGCAGAGAAAAGCAGGTGCTAAGATAGCAATGACTAGTGCGATTCTTCCATAGGCAACGTTGGTGCTTCCCCCAATGGCACCACTTCCGGCAGTAAGCATTGGAATTAAAATAGAAGCAGCGGTTCCACCAATTCCTGCGAATAATGTAGTACGGCTGGTAAATTGATTTCTACTGTCGGCATCGGAGCCTAAGGCTGGAATCATGCCCCAATAAGAAATATCATTCATGGTATATGTAATACTAAACATAAAATACATAATGCCAAAGAACCAGATAAATGCCCAGCCCTGGAGCTGTACATTGAACATAAGATAAATAACCACCGAGGTGGTCAGTACCCCTGCTACCAGCCAAGGCTTAAATTTACCAAAGCGGCTGTGGGTGTGTTCGATAATATTTCCCATAATCGGATCGTTAAGGGCATCAAATACACGGGCAGCAATCATAATTCCGGTAATGGCAGCCAGCTGGGCAGCTGTCAGTGTGTGTGTAAATAATACATAGGTCAGCAGGTAACTGTTAATTAAACAGTATACAGCATCCCGACCTATGGTTCCCAACGGAAACATCAGCAGGTTCTTTTTTGTAATTTTCTTCTCGTTATCCATGTAGTGACCCCCTCATATTTGTATAAAAATAATAAATTAAAATGATTTATTAATTACATTATATATGATATGCACAAATTAGCAACGAAAAAACAAATTAAAATAGAAAACAAAGTGATTTGTTCCTTGCAACAAAGGAAGGAATGTGTTACATAGTAGAGGGTAATCATAAAGGTATCGGAACAAAGAAGAAGTAAAATCGAAATATGAGGTAGGAATAAATGAAAATTGCAATTGTAGAAGATGAGCAGACCTTTGCTCACCAGTTAGAAGACTATTTAAAGCAGTTTGCTGTGGAGAATCAAATAGAGATAGACCTTACATTTTATGATGATGGAAGCAAAATCATAGGGGATTACCGACCACAGTGGGATTTGATTCTATTAGATATTGAAATGCCTACGATGGATGGAATGACAACTGCCTTTGCCATACGGGAACAGGACCCGGCAGTGCTGCTTATGTTTGTAACCAACCTGGCACAATATGCGATTAAGGGATATGAGGTAGATGCAGTAGATTATGTCCTAAAACCAATTAATTATCAGGCCTTTTCTATGAAAATGCAGAAAATTCTCCGTATTTACCGTAACACCCAGGAGCAGTTTGTATTGTTAAAAAAGGATGGGGTCACAATGCGGATTCCTCTTTCCAGAATATACTATATTGAGGTTTCGGGACATCGTCTGATTTACCATACAACAGAAGGAAATGTAGAGAAGTCAGGAGAAACAACGCTGACAGCCTTAGAAAAGGAGCTGCGAGAATATGGGTTTTGGCGATGTAATTCCTGCTATCTGGTAAATATGAGGCTCATCAAAAAGCTTTCTACCAATCAGACGGTATGCATTGGCGGGGATGAGCTTGCCATATCCAGAGGCCGCAAGGCAGAATTTCTAAAACATTTTATGGAATATGCAAGAGGAAGGTAGAACATGGAAAAATTACAAATTCTAGTAGAACCCAGCTTTATTCATGAAATATTGCTGATGATATTTATTTTCGTATACTATCTTCAGAAGCGATATCCGTGGTATGTCAGGGCATGTATCGGAGCAGTGGGATGGATTCTGGCAACTATCCTATGTAATATAGATGTAATCCGTCAGATGTTATACCAAATTTTAGGAACCAATGCCAACATCTTTTTCATACTGTATGTCATATATATTGGCGCGCCAATACTGATGGCGATGCTGGTACTCTATTGTCTGGCAGGAATCTCGTGGAGTCAGACCATGTATGGCTTTTCAATTCTATATATGGTACAGCATATCGGTTTCAGTGTGAGATCTCTGCTGGTAGGGGAATATTATGGGGACTGGTGGCAGCTCCTGAGAAATTGGATGATATTTACCGTTGTTGCAATTCCTGCCGCAATCTTTGTTGCCAGACGCATTGGAAAGGATGGAAGCTTTCAGGTATCCAAAAGTACAGCACTGCTTACCTTTGGAACGGTGATACTGCTTGTGGCAATCTTGAATCTTATTATGCGAATGAACAGTATTCAAATGAATCGGCTTTTTTATCAGCTGTATCTTATTTATGACATTTGCTGCTGCATGTTTCTTCTGCTTATGCAGATCCATCATAAGAAAGAATTGGAGTTGGAAAGCTCTTTGGCTGCGGAGCATCACCTTCGGGTGCAGATGGGAGCACAGTATTCCCTGTCCAGAGAAAGCATAGATATTATTAATCGAAAGAGTCATGATTTAAAGCACCAGATTGGCATGCTGCGAAGGACACCTGACTGTCC
>CAZYYO010000105.1:0-6321 GCA_964650965.1 uncultured Lachnospiraceae bacterium
AGATTTTACAAATGCATGGGTTCTATGTGGAAAGTGAAAAGAAAACGATTAGTTTTGATTTGGTAATTGATTTTTCATTAAGTGACGTTTCTGCTATAAAAAATCATCTACTTAAGCAATTGAAACATAAATATGCAGAGTATCAATTCTATATCATATTTGAAAATAACTACAGTGATATAAAGTAAAGTGGATATGACAGTTCAGCACCATTAGCAAATAAAGGTTATCATATCCTGTATCACGGAGAGATTGTAAAGGCTTATATTTTGGAATAGGAGGATAAATGGATGGAAAGTATTTTTCATAGAACAAGTATTAGACAGTACACAGAACAAGAAGTGGAATCAGAGAAAATAGAGAAAATGCTTCGTGCGGCAATGGCGGCACCATCGGCTGTAAATCAACAACCATGGGAGTATTATGTAGTAACAGATGTGGAGAAATTGGAGGAACTGTCAAAAACCAGTCCTTATGCGGGCTGCACAAAAAATGCACCACTTGCAGAACGAATGCAGGCAGTAGCAGATGTAATCTCCATACCCGATGAATTGAAAGCATTCGCAGTTATTCCATGTGGATATCCTGTGAAGGTTGAAAAGCAGCAAGACAGATATGATGAGGCAAGAGTGCATTTTATTGGGTAACAAGTGTGAATGAGATTTCAGAAATGAATAATGAAAATGGTTGGTAATCATTTATTGTTTATAAAGGAGCAAAGAAGAATTTTAGAAATTTTTCTTTGCTCCTTTCATAAGTTTTTTTTATCTATTAGCATTAAAATGCAAATTGATATATAGAATTCTATTTCTTATAATCAAATTGTATGAAAACGTTCTTAGTCAATTAAGTGGAGGAAAACATGAATTTTAGGGAATTAGGAAAAACAGGGGATTATGATGAACTGAAGGTAAAAGCATCTGCATGATGCTTGCGTTTGGTGTGTTTGCAGATTTACTGAGAAAATTACTGTATCAAAGTAAGCTACAGTAGAAAAGAGGAGTTATCAATGGTATTATTGAATCAGAAAATGGAAATAAATCAAGTCAAATTGTCTCGTTATGCCGCCTGTGGCAACTTGAAAGTGCGTAGATGGAAAGGTATCAGAGAACAGATGGAGGTAGGAGCATGCGTTACAGAGAATTAGGAAAAACAGGGCTGCGGGTAAGTGAAATTGGATTAGGTGCAGAGTGGCTGGAGCGTCATAATCTAGAAGAGGTGAGCAGTGTTATAAGAACCTGTGAAGAACAGGGAATAAATATTTTAGACTGCTGGATGTCGGAACCAAATGTCCGTAGTAATATTGGAAAAGCATTGCAGGGTCATCGAGAAAAATGGATGATTCAGGGCCATATCGGCTCTACCTGGCAGAATGGACAATATGTTAGAACCAGAGATTTAAGTAAAGTAAAACCAGCTTTTGAAGACCTGCTTACAAGATTGCAGACCGATTACATAGATCTGGGTATGATTCACTATGTGGATTCCGTAGAAGAATATCAAAACATTATGAACGGTGAGTTCATAGAATATGTAAGAGAGTTGAAGAAAAAAGGAATTATTCGTCATATAGGAATGAGTACCCATAATCCGGAAACGGCAACACTTGCAGCAATGAGTGGGGAAATCGAAATGCTGTTATTCAGTATTAATCCTGCATTTGATCTTCTGCCAGCAGGAGAAAATGTGTTGGATCAAATGTTTGCAGAAACCTATGAAGATAATCTGGGTGGAATTGATTCTGCAAGAGAGAAGCTATATGGAATCTGTGAACAAAATGGAGTAGGAATTACCGTTATGAAAGGTTATGCAGGAGGCAGATTGTTTGATGCAAAACGCTCTCCATTTGGCGTTGCATTAACACCGGTTCAGTGCCTTCATTATTGTTTGACCAAGCCAGCAGTGAGCAGTGTTATGGTAGGATATGATACACCAGAACAGGTAATGGAAGCCGTACATTATGAGACAGCATCAGAGGATGAAAAAGACTACGCAAGTGTACTGGCAGATGCACCAATGCATGCATATGCAGGTGGACAGTGTACCTACTGTGGACATTGTGCACCATGTCCCAAAGGAATTGACATTGCTATGGTTGGTAAACTGTATGACCTAGCGGTTATGCAGCCGGAGGTTCCAGCCTCTATACAGGGACATTATGATGAACTGAAGGTAAAAGCTTCTGCATGTATTGAATGTCATGCCTGTGAGAGCAGATGCCCATTCCAGGTAAAGATAGCAGATAGAATGAAAGAGGCAAAGGAATTGCTTGGTTAGAGATGAAAAAAATAGAAACGATAACTGCGAATAAGGACAATAATTGAATTAAATAAGAATATTATATGAAGCCGAACCCCGTGATATACTGTAACTATATTTTACAGTAAATTTAAAAGGAGGGTTTCAAATGTTAGTAAACACAAAGGCAAAGGTTGGGGTATTTTCTATTGCTTTAGGAGCATATTTACCTCAGTTTCCATCATTGGTACCAGAATTTGAAGCACAGTATGATGCTTTCAAGAAAACAATTCCTGATAACGTAGAAATTATCGATGGGGGAATCGTTACTACGAAGGAATTGTCTATGGCAGCCGGAGATAAGTTCCGTGCAGCAGATGTAGATCTTGTTATTATGCAGTTATTAACCTATGCAACAAGCTACAATATGCTTCCAGCAATCAGAGATTTAAATGTACCGGTAGTACTGGTAAATGTTCAGAAGCTGAAAGCTCCTGATTATGCAAATACCGACACTCCTAAGTGGCTTGGAGAATTATATGCGTGCGGAGCTGTTGGAGAGATGGTTGCAGATTTAGAGAGAGCTGGAAAGAGACACGCGGTTATTACAGGTGTGGTAGAAGGCGGAGATGCGTATGTTGCACATGAAATCGAGGAATGGTGCAAAGCAGCTCAGGTTCGTAGAAGATTCCGTTATGCAAACATTGCTCAGATTGGTCGTCCATATCCTGGAATGATGGATCTTTATATTGATGAAACCAATCTTTATAACAGAATGGGTCTTTATACAAAACAGTTTGACTGGGAGAAGATGTGGGCAATTGCTGACGATATTACAGACGAAGCAGCAATCCGTGCAAAAGCAGAAGATATTTTAGATACCTTCGATATTGAAGGCGGAGCTACAGTTGAAACCGTATGGGATATGGCAAAATATGTGGTTGCTTTTGAAAAATGGGTTCAGACAGAGGACATTGCTTTAGTAGCTTCTCATTATGACGGCTTTTCCCAGGGAGTGGCAGGTAAGCTTGACAGTATGTTAATTCCAGCATTCTCTATGTTAATAAAGCAGGGAACCGCATGTGCTGTTGAGGGTGATATGAAGGTTGCCATGGCAATGAGTATTTTAAAGACAATTTCCGGTACCGGTCAGCTGTCTGAGATGTATTCTATCGACTTTAATGAAGATATTTGTATCATTGGTCACTCAGGCTCAGGAGATGCTGATATTTCCAAAGCGAAGAAACCTACCATGAAGATTGTAGATGTATTCCATGGTAAAACCGGTGGTGGATATTTAACACAGTTCTATCCTCCAACAGGTGAGATTACATATCTTGGAATTACTCAGGATATGGATGGACACTTTAAATTTGTTGTAGCAGAAGGTGTCAATGAAGAAGGACCTATCTTCATGTTTGGTGATACCAACATGAGAACCAGATTCTCTATTGGTGCAAGAGAATTCTGCAACAGATGGAGTGAAGCTGGTCCTACACATCATATGGCAGCTGCTATTGGTAGTCATATCGATACCATCCTTAAGGTTGCTAAGATTTTAAATGTACCAGTAGATATTATTTGCAGAAATGAGTAAGAAGTAAACATTTTATATCCATGGATTGTTTTATAAAAAGGAGCATTTACAGAATGATTTGTAAATGCTCCTTCTATTTTGGATGCAAGAAATGATAAATAGAAAAAACGTCTTTAAAATCCATGTAAAAATCGACATATCTCTTTAGAAATGATATAATACAAATGATTTTATTATCATATTACAGAAAATAGATATGGAAGGTAGTAAAAGATGATGAAGAAACAGAAATCTGTGGAAGATTCTATTCGCCAGGATAAGAGAAAGCTGATTGCACTATCAGTTATAGAAGTTCTCCTTTTCTTTGTGGAGATTTTTTTAATCATAACTCCTTTATCCATCATATATACCATAATATGCGGTGTTGTTGCACTGCTTGTTTTGATTCCGTTAATTGGCAGTGGGCTGGATTTAAGCCAGAACAATAAGCTTCTAGAGAGAAAGACGTATGAAGATTTGTATAAGGCCCAGAAGGCTTCTTATCTTGTGATTCGAAAGAGCTTCGATGAGCTCCAGGAGAGAATGGACCGCCTGGAAGATAAAAGCAGTATTCCAACAGACGAAATCATTTCTGCCCAGAAGGCCGTTGCCAAGGTAACTATTAATAGAAGTAAGGAAAATGCAGATGCTCTGTTGAATTCTAATGATGAGTTAATTAACAAATTATTTAGCTTCGAAGAAAAGCTAGATGAGAATAACAAGCAACTACTCCAGCATCAGAGAGAAATTATGGAGCAGGCAAAGGATGATCTGGTTGCTAAAAATCAGGAATTAGAAAAGCAGGTAGAAGAGTTAACGGCATCCATTGAATTATTACAGCAAAAGGCCATAGAAGCAGCAAGCACTGGAATAGAAAAGACAGTAAAAGAAACTCCGGCAGAAACTGCAACCCAAGATGCTGCAGAAGGCGAGGCAGAATCAGAAGATTACAGCAGCTTAGAAGAAACCCAGGATGCATCTTTGGATGCTCAGGAGACAGCCCAGGATACGGTAGTTCATATGTCTGACCCGGACAGAGTTATGAGTCCAGAAGAAATTGAGGCACTTTTTGCAAATTTGTAAAAAATTTGTAAAAAAGTTCTTGCATTTCCATAATACATCCTATATAATAAATCTTGCGTTGAAAAAGCAAGCGCGATTAGCTCAGCTGGCAGAGCACCTGACTCTTAATCAGGGTGTCCAGGGTTCGAACCCCTGATCGCGCATCAAAGGTCTTGATATTGCATTCGTTGCGGTGTTGAGGCTTTTTTTGTGCATAAATTTACAGATGCTGCAATAGAGAGATATTTTATGATATAGTGGTGATACTATAGGTAATAGAAATCCGAAAGAAGATGCTCTATATCACAGATTTAAGCGGAAAGAGGAAATCACATGAAGAGAATATACCGGGCACTGATATGTGTGCTGGCCGCCGCAGCTCTTGCAACTGCTTGTTATACAACCAACACATATAATGAGCATACCGTAAACAATATCTATTACAGTGAGGACCACAGCAACGATCACACCCTGAGCATTCATGGCGTTCCCGATACAGGGGAGCTGCTGCCTGTAATTGTAGAAATCCATGGTGGTGCTTTGGTACAGGGAGACAAAAGCGGGAATGCTGATTATTGCGATGCCCTGGCATCTTATGGGTATATTGTGGTAAATGTTAACTATACGCTTCTTCAGGATGGAGATATGGAGACTATTGTTCAAGATCTGTTCTCTGTGCTGCTGTGGCTGCAGGAAAATGGGGAACAATACCATATGGATTTGCAGCACGTGTATTTAGACGGCGACAGTGCAGGTGGATATCTGTCGGGACTTATGGCAGCAGTACTTACACAGGAGAATCTTCAAGCATATTATCATGTGGATAAGAGTCTTATCAATGACCAGATACTTCAGGTGAAGGGTTATGCCCTTGGATGTCCCATGATTGGCTTGGACTATCTGATTGGAAGTCCAGAGCTTACAACCCTTAAGAAGCATAATCCAAGGGGTGCAGCACATGTGGAATCTATGCTGGAGGATTCTCAGGTTCTTAGCAGGAATCGTCTTATGGATATCATAGATGTTCATACGTATCCACCGGTATATCTGTTAACGACACCTGAGGATGATGAAATATATGAAGATGCTCTTGCATTGCATAACTATCTAGAAGAGCAACAGGTGGAACATACTTATGCAGAGTATAAGGGAACACAGGAGCCGCTGTATCACACATTTAATGCCATAAACCCCAATCTAGAGGAAAGTAGGCAGGCAAATGCAGACAAGATAGCGTACTTTAACAATATGAAGTAAAGAATTACGCTGCATTAGCAGTTTAAAATGTGATAGACTTCTTTCAAAGATTTCTTACATCTCTTACAAATGGGCTTGCAGGTAATTTTTCGAAGATAGAAGTAAAGGTAACATTTTTTCATTTTGTCTCCAAAACAAAAGAAAGTGGATTTCCCACTTTCTTTTATTTTATGCACATATTCCCTTTG
>CAZYYO010000106.1:0-6174 GCA_964650965.1 uncultured Lachnospiraceae bacterium
ATTGTCTCTATATTATGCTCTCTCATGTGAGAAAGAAGCTCGACACGATCTGCATCGAACTTCTTATCTTCATAATGAGCATGACTTTCAAATATCATATCTCATTTCCTTCTTCATTTATGCAATCTCTGCTCCATGAGGCATCGGTTTCTCTGGTGTCATTAATGCCAGATTGCCTTCTGCATCCTCTGCACACAGAAGCATTCCTTCTGATAATACCCCTGCCAGCTTGGCTGGCTTCAGGTTCACTAATACCATAACCTTCTTACCTACCATTTCCTCTGGGGAATAATATTTCTTAATTCCTGATACAATCTGCTTAGTCTCGCTTCCAATGCGTACCTGAGAACAAAGCAGCTTCTTGGACTTGGGAACCTCTTCGCAGGCAACAATCTCACCTACCTGAAACTGCAGCTTCATGAAATCATCATACGCAATTTCTGCTTTCGCCTCGATATCTATTCCCGGCTCTATCTCTTCTGTCGCTTCTTCCACTGGTGGATGAAGCTCTGCAACCTTGGCTAATACTTCATTTACATCTAATCTTGCAAATAAGATTTCCGGCTGATCTGTCACCTTGGTTCCACTTACATAGTGTCCAAAGGTATTTAAATCCTCAAAAGCAACTTCCCTGGCATTCAGCTGTGTTAGAATCTTCTCTGCTGTTTCCGGCATAAAGCTCTTTAACAGGGTTGCTCCCATTGCAATGCTGTCTACCAGGTTATACAGCACTGTTGCCAGACGGTCTGACTGTGCTTCGTCCTTAGCAAGTGCCCAAGGCATGGTTTCATCAATGTATTTATTACATCTCTTAAATAAGTTGAAGATTTCTGTCATTGCATCTGCAACTCTTAAATCCTTCATCTTCTCTTCTACTTTAACAACCGTTGTAGTAACTACCTGTTTTAAATCTTCATCCACGTCCTGGGATACACCCTTGTTGGATACAACCCCATCAAAATATTTGTTGCTCATAGAGATGGTACGATTTACCAGGTTACCTAAGGTATTGGCCAGATCTGAATTAATTCTTTCTACCAGAAGCTCCCAGGAAATAACACCGTCGTTATCAAATGGCATTTCGTGAAGCACAAAATAACGAACTGCATCTACACCGAAGAAATCCACCAGCTCGTCTGCATAAATTACATTTCCTTTGGATTTGCTCATCTTGCCATCACTTTGGATTAACCATGGGTGTCCAAATACCTGTTTGGGAAGTGGTAAGTCCAGTGCCATTAAGAAAATTGGCCAGTATATGGTATGGAAACGAATAATATCCTTACCTATCAGGTGCAAATCAGCAGGCCAGTTCTTGTTAAATAAGTCGCTGCTGGTTCCATCGCAGTCGTAGCCGATTCCAGTAATGTAGTTGGTTAATGCATCCAGCCATACATAGACTACGTGCTTTGGATCGAAGTCTACCGGAATTCCCCAGGTAAAAGAGGTTCTGGATACACACAGATCCTGAAGTCCCGGCAGAAGGAAGTTGTTCATCATCTCATTCTTGCGGGATACCGGCTGAATAAATTCCGGATGCTCATTAATATAGGTAATCAGTCGGTCTGCATACTTACTCATTTTAAAGAAATATGCTTCTTCCTTGGCTGGCTGTACCTCTCGGCCACAGTCAGGACATTTGCCATCCACTAACTGGGACTCCGTCCAGAAGGATTCACAGGGTGTACAATACATTCCTTCATAGGAGCTCTTGTAGATATCTCCCTGGTCATACAGCTTCTTGAAAATCTTCTTAACCTGCTTCTCATGGTCTTCATCTGTGGTACGGATGAATTTATCATAAGAGGTGTCCATCAAATCCCAAATCTGCTTCACCTGTCCGGATACATTATCAACGTATTCCTTTGGAGTAATTCCAGCTTCCTGAGCCTTCAGCTCAATCTTTTGTCCATGCTCATCAGTTCCTGTCTGGAAAAATACGTCATAACCTTCCTGGCGTTTATAACGAGCAATGCTGTCAGCAAGGACAATCTCATAGGTATTGCCAATGTGTGGCTTTCCTGAGGTATATGCAATTGCTGTTGTGATATAATATTTTCCTTTGTTACTCATTGTAATTCTAATCTCCTACTCTTCTTCAAACATACTGTCTACTTTTGCTCCGCAGGTACTGCAAAACAAAGCATTGTCTGGTATTTTTGCTCCACATTTTGGGCAAAGCTTAGCACCCTTCACTTCCATCAGCTGCTCCTGCAGCTCCTTCATTCGTGCCAGGGATGTTTCGATTTCTTCCATGGAATCATCTTCTGCCGGTTCGTCTTCCTTGTGAGCTTCATAATATTTTCTTCCCAGCTCCTGGAATTTCTTGTCTATGAAATCCTGCTGGTTCTTGATTTCATACTGAAGTTTTGCCACATCTCCAACGATCTTGGCTTTTTGGCTGACCTCTTTGCCTGTATCAATAATGGCGTCTGTTATTTTATCAAAAATATCCATTGTGCAATTCCTCCTGTATTTATCATACTTTTATTGCCGTTCTATTTCAAAAGTCTATTCCCTATTATAAACATAATGAGCAGGTTTTTCAATGATTATCCACGAAATAAAATCCATCCTGTGGGTACATTTTCCATAAAATGTGAATTCCTCAGGATGGATTGGTCTATTACACTTCTTCTATTTTATTGAGCTGTACTATCTGATACAAATATAAACCACGTACATGGCATACAGCACCAGCATAATGATACCTTCCGGCTTGGTTAATTTCTTTCTGATTACACACATCAGCCATACAATGACGCTGAATACGATTAATATAATGATATCAATAATATTATCCATTAAGAATGTCATAGGACTAATAACTCCGGCAATTCCCAGCACCATTAGAATGTTGAAAATGTTAGAGCCAATCACATTTCCCACTGCCATGTCCAGCTCATTCTTTCTGGCTGCCACCATGGAGGTTACTAATTCCGGAAGGCTGGTACCAAATGCGATAATGGTAAGTCCAATGATGGTTTCTGTAATACCAAGGGACTTGGCAATGGTTACAGCACCCTCTACAACTCCATCTCCACCAAACTTAATGGCAATAATTCCACCGATAATATACACAATACATTTCCAGGTTGGAAGATCCTTAATCTCTTCTACCTCTGCTTCGAATTCTGATTGTTCTGCATTCTCTGTTCCCTGTTTTCTTGCCTTTAAGGCTCCCTGAATCATATTCAGGATAAATAATGCAAATATTACAAGGAATACAATACCATCAACTCTTCCCAGGCTCATTCCTACAAATCCCAAAATACCTAAGAGTGCTGCACAAATCACGGAAAATGGGAAGTCCTTCTTCAATACGCCTCTATCTACAAACATTGGATTAAATAATGCACATGCTCCTAATACAACCATCAGGTTGAAGATATTAGAGCCTACTACATTACTGATTGCCAGGGAATTGGCATTGTTCATTGCTGCTGCAATACTTACTGCCGTTTCCGGAAGGGATGTTCCCATTGCCACAATGGTCATTCCTATGATAAGAGATGGAATTCTTAATTTCTTTGCAACGGCTGAGCTTCCCTCTACAAAGAAATCTGCTCCCTTTACTAACAATACAAATCCAATAACTAATAACACTAACGCCCAAATAATTGCTGCCATGTTTTTTCTCCTCTTTCTTGTTTTCGCTTCTTATCTATTATGGAATAAGGCTTGCCTTATGATTTTTCTACAATAATCCCAGGTGTTCTACAAGAATATTGATTCCCAATAGAATGAGAATAACTCCACCCAGAATTTCTGCTTTTGCTTTATATTTATTTCCAAAAATGTTACCGATAAATACGCCCAGAGCTGAAATAATAAAGGTTACCACACCAATTACGGTAATGGCCTCTATGATATTAACCTCCAGAAACGCAAAGGTGATTCCTACTGCCAGAGCATCAATGCTTGTGGCAATAGCCAGTACCAGCAGCTCCTTCATGTCCAGCGGTGGGTCCATTTCCTTAATCTCTACCGGTTCGTTCTTCTCTCGTACAGCTTCTAACACCATCTTGCCACCAATAAATTCCAGCAGGATAAATGCTACCCAGTGATCTATTCTGGTAATATATTCTACAAAGTAGCTTCCCAAAAGCCATCCAATCAATGGCATAAGTGCCTGAAATCCACCAAAGAATAAGGCGATGGTAAGACATTGCTTCTTATTTACTTGTCTCATTGCCAGTCCCTTACAGATGGAGACTGCAAATGCGTCCATTGCCAGACCAACTCCCATAAATACCAATCCCAGGATTCCCATGCTGTACCTCTTGTTTCCTTTATTCATATGTAGTTTATCCATTTCCCTGGCAATAAATAAAAAAAGAGACCCATGCATACAGACTTTCTGCATACATGAGTCTCATTCATTAAGATTTGCCAGGTCTAGGACCGAGGTTGTTGACAAATCACGCATTCACGCAAACTACTCCCTCACAACTTATTTCACTATAACGAATCGACTGGGACTTGTCAAATATTTTTTTCATTCTCAAGCTTATGTAAGATATCATTCATCATTCCGGAATTATTCAATATGCTAATGGCAAAACACTTTTTGCCTGCATCTTTTAATGAAGCTCCAATGTGATAAAGCCTCTCATGATCAATAATCAAAAACCTGTCATGAAATTCATCTGTATATTTCACTTGCAACTTCGGGTACTGTTGATTAAAAATTTCCACATCCTTCTCTGATAATTTTGTTTTCCTAACTGTGTAGATTTTTACGTCTACCCCCTCTTTCTTTTTTGCCAGGATATTCAATGTTGCCATGTCAACATAATTATCAACTAATACAATACTCGTTACTGCACTACTTATAAAATCAACCAGCAAACTAAACGCATCATATATTTGTCCATCAAAAAATATTTTTTGCTGTGATTCTTTATGGTCTGAAATATAATCAAAGATGATATCTAATTTTTCGTCTGTTCTTTTTTGATACTCAATCTGATTTAATTCAACAGAACTTACTTTCTCAAATAACAGCTGATTATTAGACATAAAATGTCGCATTTCAACAAAGGCTCGCATAATATTAATACTAATATTTATCGCCGTGTCACTATGTAGAACACTTGCAAGCATTGATATCCCCTGCTCCGTAAAAACATAAGGCAACGACCTGCGACCACCATAGTTATTCTGACCCAAACTTGAAATTCCAATTTGGCATTTCAAGTTTGCATACTCATTTTCCGTCAACTGAAATCTAAAATCCTCTGGGAAACGTCTTTCGTTTCTCTTAACAGCTCGATTTAGAATGCCTGTTTCCACTTGATAAAGCATTGCCAGATCACTATCCATTAAAACTTGTTTGTCTCTCACTACATGAATAAGATTTTTTATAGAAATTAATTCTATCATTAAATCTGACTGTGCTACTTCTTGATCCATGTTGTTCTCCAATCGCAACTTGAAACGCCAAATTCGCATTTCATATTAATCTGCTACTTTTATGCACCACTCATTGTGTGGTTAATTATAGCACAATCCAATACGTTGAACAACTATTATCTTCTATTTTCCCCAACTGCTTTTTCTCGTATATCCTCTCTTTACATTTCACAGTTTTACCGGAAAAGCCCTTTCTTTACATAGGGTTCCGACTGCATAGACAGAAGATGATATCCTATTGCCTCCGTCTCCGTCTCAAGCAGCTCCTGGCTTAGGGGCTCTTCACTGATTACGACGGCTTCTCCTTTTTTGGCGGAGGAGGTAACCTTTTTCACCTTATAATTCTTGCGAATTAAGTCATTCATGTGAGATTCGCACATATCACACATCATTCCGTCAATGGTAAGCGTTGTTTTTATCATTTTATCTCTGCTCCTGTTCATTCTTTCTTTCCACTTCTGTTACTTCATCCCAATGCTCCAACACGTATTTCCCAATTACCGGGTCATACATTTTCCCCAGGTTCTTCTCTATTTCACCGTAGCAGTACCCCAGGTCATGAGCCTTACGATAACAACGATTCGAAGACATGGCATCTATGGAATCACTGATGGCAATAATGCGAGAACCCAAAGGAATTTCACTGCCTGATAATCCCTGGGGATAACCCTGTCCGTCAAATCGTTCGTGATGGTATAGCACAATTTCCTTTAATTCATTTAACTGATGTGATTTGCTAAGGATATCTGCTCCAATCTG
>CAZYYO010000107.1:0-6146 GCA_964650965.1 uncultured Lachnospiraceae bacterium
GAAAAGTACGAATTATGAAAGAGGCTGGATTTAATGCAATCCGAAGTTCTCATTACCCCATTAGTAAGTCCATGTTAAAGGCTTGTGATGAACTGGGAATGTATATCCAGGACGAAGCATTTGATTCCTGGATTGATAGTCCCGGGTTATATGGATATACACTGGACTTCAAGGAGGAATGGAAGAAGGATCTTACCAGCATGATAATGAAGGATCGTAATCATCCAAGTGTCATAATGTATTCTATTGGTAATGAAATCTCGGATACAGCGAATGCAAATGGAGTGGCATTAACGCAGGAGATGACCGGGATATGTCATCACCTGGATAGTACGAGACCGGTAACGGTATGTCCTAATATTATGATGAACATGCTCACACAGAAAGGTATGTCCCTATCCATTACGGGGGATAAGGTTCCACAAAAATCGGATATCACAGATCCACTGGAAGAGGATAAAGATTCCAAGATGGGTGGGTCAGCCATGATTAACATTATGGTGGCTGCGGCACCGGCAATCATGAAGTTTCTTATGACTCCAAAACGTTCTGATCTAGGGGTGAGAGAGTGCTTTGAAAAAGTCGATATCGCAGGATATAACTATGGAGCAAAGGTATACGAGGGACATCATGAGATGCATCCGGAGCGTATTATTCTTGGTACGGAGGATATGCCACCGGCGATTGCCGATAATTGGGCTATCGTTGAGAAGCATCCCTATGTAATCGGAGATTTCATCTGGACAGCCTGGGATTATTTGGGAGAAGGTGGCGCTGGAGTAATCGATTATGTTAAGAGTACCGGAACATTTACCAAGCCATACCCGATTATCTCTGCCAATACCGGAGTGATTGATTTGATTGGACATAAAGAGACCATTGGACATTTGACATCAATTGTATGGGGGGCAGAGCAAAATCCATACATGGCAGTAAGACCCCTTAATCATGTTGGAGAAAAGACATTTTATTCCGGTTATCGTGATACAGACGGGATTGCCAGCTGGACTTGGAAGGGCTGCGAGGGTAAAAAGGCAGAAATTCAAGTATATAGCGCTGGTGTGGAAGTAGAATTAATCCAGGATGGCAAGTCTCTGGGAAGAAGAAAGTTAGAGAAGTATAAAACCACATTTAAGACGGTATATCAACCAGGAACACTAGAAACAATCAGTTATGATAGTCTGGGAAATCCTGTGGGAATGTCCCAGCTTTCTACAGCACAGAAGGATACAATACTTCGAGTTACCTCTGATAAAAAGATATTAAAAGCAAATGGACAAGACCTGGCGTTTATTGATATTGATATTACAGATTCCCAAGGCATTGTGAAAGTATTAGAGGATAGAACGGTAGAGATTTCAGTAAGCGGGGCAGGATGTCTTCAGGGAATTGGAAGCCCTAGAACGACCCAGGAATATACAGGTAAACAGTTTACAACCTATTATGGAAGAATGCAGGCTATTGTAAGAAGTAAGTTAGAAGAGGGAGATATTGTTATTACGATTGGAACGGTAGACAATGATGGTAAGGAACCATTATTTACTCAAATTAGTCTAAAAACAGGAGAGGAGGAAAGCATGTGATTACAAAACATTCAAGAATTAGTGAAATAAAAAAATTGCCTGAATTAAAGGAATGCAAAAACTATCTGTTAGGAGATGGGCTGCTTGGTGCATTTGGAGGAATCTTTCATTTAGACAAAATTACAGATGATGATATGGCTAGCAATATTGCTGAGGGAGCAAACCATATGGTGGAACTAATCCATGGGGGATATAAAATCTTCTATACACTATATGATGAGAAGCAAGCAGCTCAGGATAGGGGACTCATGCAACAGGTCATGTTCCATTTCCCGGTAGCCCAAAAGAGCAAGGCAGTTGTTATCTGTCCAGGGGGCGGATATAGCATGGTATGCTCTTTACTGGAAGGTTTTACTCTTGCAAAGAGAGCAAATGAACTGGGATATCATGCATTTGTAGTGAATTATCGTACAGGAAAGGATGCAAGAGCACCACATCCTCAGGATGATTTGGCCTGTGCACTTAGATACATATTTAAAAATGCAGATACTTTAAATGTTGAGCCCAATGATTATCTTCTGGGAGGAGCTTCAGCAGGAGCCCATCTGGCAGGAACTTTCGCAACGAAAAATGTAGGATATGCTCAATATAAAATTCCAAAGCCAGGGGCGTTGTTCTTAGCCTATCCGGTTATTACTATGGGAGAGAAAACACACAGTGGTTCCAGAAAAAATCTATTGGGTAAGGAAGATGTTACCCCCCAGATGGTAGAAAAATATTCTATCGAATGTAATGTAACGAAAGATTATCCGCCAGTATATATCTGGCAATGCGACAGGGATAACACAGTGCCAATCGAAAATAGTCAAATGATGGTAAAGGCCTTGAAGGAACAGGGAGTGAAATATATATATAAAACATATGATTCTGATGTTCATGGATGGGGACTTGCCATGGGGAAACCGGCTCAGGGATGGTTAGATGCGGCAATTGATTTCTGGGAAATGTCAACAAAAAGTGAAAATTAAAATGAGAAAGTTGGAGGGTTATTATTATGAGTAAGAAACAAAAAGAAGGACGGATGATGAGTAACTGGTCAATCACATCCTATGGAATTGGAAGTGGCGGTGTTAATTTTGGAGTGTTGATTGTTAGCTTTGCCATGCTGTTCTTGACAGATTATATTGGTCTCAGTGCTGGCGTGGTGGCAATGCTTATTGCAGTAAGTAAGATTTTAGATGCAGTTACTGATATCTTTGCTGGAACAATCATTGACAGAACCAAACATAAATGGGGAAAAGCCAGAATATGGATTTTACGAATGATACCTCTGATGGTAGTAACCAATATTCTGTTTTTCTTCATGCCTACGGAAGCGTCAGATACTGTTAAATATATTTATTTCTTTGTTACATATACGATCTTCAGTGATTTGTTCTATACCATGTTTGGTATTGCCAATAATACCATGATGCTGTATGCAACCAAGAATACACAGGAACGAGTTTACATGAGTATGGCAACATTTATTGGAACTGTACTTTCAAGTATTATGGTTACTGCAACTTATATGGGAATCATTGCTCATTTCGGAGGCGGTGTTGAAGGTTGGAGAATGCTGGCGATTATCTTTAGTATTATCTTCACAATTGCTCAATTGATTTATGTGTTTTCTATTCGAGAGCTTCCACAGGAGGAAGAACAGAATAAACCAGAGCAGGGAATATTTGCAGATTTAGTTAAAAATATCAAGTTTTTATTCCGGAATAAATTCTTTCTGGAGCAGTTAGGGGTCATGCTGTTATATACCATGTCAGTGGCTGCAAGTACAGCAGTTATTCCATATTATTGTATTCGTGTTTTAGGAGATGCGGGAAATGTAGCTGGTACACAGACATACCTTGGTTTAACAGCTTCAGGAACCATCATAGGTTTATTATTCTCAGCACTTTTCATTAAGAAGTTTGGAATGTATAAATCAAATCTTTATACCAGAATTCTTGTATGTGCTGTATACGTCATTGCAATTATTGGTGGAGTTACTGGTAATTTCCCATTGCTGTTATTGGGAGAAGCATTATTCTATGTCTTCCAGGGACCATATCTTGGAACCGTTGGTGCATTATTAGGAGAGGTATGTGAATATTCTAAATTAAAGGATGGCGTATCCATCGAAGCAACCGTAAGCAGCTGTAATTCCTTTGGAACCAAGGTTGGAAATGCATTAGGAGTTGCCTGCGTGGGTGCATTGCTTCAACTGGTACATTATGATGGCATGTTAGATGTTCAGCCGGAAAGCAGTTTAAATATGATTCGTTTTATCTTCCTGGCTTTCCCCATTATCTGTCAGATTATTATTGCAATATTATTAAGTATGATGAATATTGAGAAAGCAAATAAGGAACTTCGAGAGAAGGTAGCTTCATAAATCATGAATTAGAAGGGGACTACAAAATTGTTAAAATTACATTCTCTAAAATGCAATTATGAAATAGAACCAAAAGGGTAGAAGGCGCATGCGTTTTTAGCTGGAAATATGACTCCGCAAATCATAATATAATGCAAACATCATATCGATTAATCATTCGCTGTGAAGGCGAGGTTATATATGATAGCCAAAAGGTGGAAAGTGAAAAAAGTACTTGTGTTGAAGCGAAGGAATTTCAGGTAAGTCCTGGTTGCGAATATGAATGGCAGGTTCATATCTGGGACAATCAGAAAGAAGAGGCGGAAGCTACATCATCTTTTGAGGGAGCCATTCGCCAGTGGAAGGCAAACTGGATAGAGCCTGAAAATGGAGGGATTGGATACGAACCTCCAATCTCTGTCATTGCTGCGGCGGTAATAGGAAAGAAACCAAAGGGAAAACCTCAGGAACGTCTCATGCCAGTGACAATGCTTCGTAGAGAATTCAATTCCAGGGAAAGCATTCGAAGTGCACGACTATATGCCACAGCACATGGAATCTATCAGATAGAAATCAATGGAAATTCCGTGGATGGAAGGAAATTTGCTCCGGAATATTCATCCTATCAGAAATGTCTGTTCTATCAGATCTATGATGTGACAAGCCAGATTGAAATGGGCCAAAATACCATTGGAGTATTACTGGCTGACGAATGGTGGGGTGGTCGCTGCGGTATGGGAGGAGAGTGTCAATTATATGGAGACACCAGAGGCTTTCTCATGCAGCTTGAGATTACATATGAATCTGGTGAGACAGATTACATTCTTTCTGATCAGAGTTTTCATTGGTGTGATCAGGGATATATTCGATACTCTGATTTGTTTATTGGTGAAATGCAGGATATGAATTATTTAACATCATTCAGTGATTCTGACTATAGCGAAGATGCAAACTGGAACCCTGTGGTGGAGAAGGATTATGGGTATGATGGTTTAGTTCCACAAATTGCAGGTTCAGTTATGCCGCTGAAGAAGTTTCACCCGGTTCTTCTTGATAATCCAAAGAAGGAAGTGGTACTTGATTTCGGGCAGAACTTCGCAGGGGTTGTAAGAGCTAAAATCAGAGCACCAAAGGGTACTGTGATTACATTAGAGCACGCAGAAGTCCTAGATAAGAAAGGAAATTACATTAACAATATTCTTGGTGTTAATAAGGATCAATGTGATGTTTTTGTTTGTAGTGATGGCAAGGAGGAAGTTTTTGAACCCAAGTTTACATATCATGGGTTCCGTTATGTGAGGGTACGTGGATTAGACACAGTGAATCCAGAGGATTTCACAGGAATAGCCCTAACCACAGAGATGGATAATCTTGCAGAATTCTCCTGCAGCAATCAGAAATTGAATCAATTATACAGTAATAGCAGGTGGTCTGGTTGGGCTAATATGATATCGATCCCTACGGATTGCCCTCAAAGGGAGAAGGCAGGATGGACGGGGGATATTCAGATTTTTGCTCCTACAGCTTCCTATCATCAGGAGATGAATCCATTTCTCAGAAGATGGATGAAGAGTGTTGAGGCAGAACAGTTTGCAGATGGACAGATTCCACCTATTGTACCGTATACCAGATCTTATCAGAAAATTATGCAGGGAATTTTCCATGGAGAGCATTCCTGTGGATGGTCTGATTCCTGCATTATTGTACCTTATGTCATGTACCAGATGTACCAGGATAGGAAAATTCTAGAGGAGTACTATCCGGTTATGAGCCGATGGATTGGATATATTCAAAGAGAAGCAGAGACAAATGTTTCCAAAACTTTCGCAAAGAAAAAACATGTAACGCCGCGGGAAGTGGAGAATCAAAAGTATCTTTGGAATACGGGCTTCCATTTTGGTGATTGGCTGGTGCCAAGCTTTGAAGGCAAGGATACAATGAAAGTAAAGAAATATGAACTAATATTTGCCGCTATGTACTATGCTTATGATGCTAAAATGATGGCAGAGATTGCCAGCGTAATTGGTAAACTAGAAGACGCTGAGAAATACCAAAGATTATATCAGCGAATACGGCAGGCTTTCATGGAGACCTATGTGCAGGAAGATGGCAGACTGGTTATGGATACCCAAGGGGCCTATGTGTGTGCTTTGTGGTTTGATCTGATACCCGAACATCTCATTACTAAGGCAGGAGATCGACTGGAGTATTTGATT
>CAZYYO010000108.1:0-6044 GCA_964650965.1 uncultured Lachnospiraceae bacterium
CTGACCGATTTACACATCTGCATCAGGTTCGGCTTCACAAAGAACCTTGTCTTACCACTACCGGAACCTCCGATAACGATAATATTTTTATTTCTGGCATATTTCGGAAGTTTGGGCCGACCGTTCATGGTCAGCCACTCCGTCATAGTCAGAATCACATTATTCTCAAATATCTTGTCCTTAAATGGTTCGATATCCTTTGCCGTTCCCCATCTGGCAGAACCATACTCTTCTCCCTGTCGGTATTTTTTTGCATGTTTGCTCCGATACTGGAGATATAACTTGATGCCTGCCACACCCAGGATTCCAATGGTGATATCCATCAGATGTATACTGGGTAATGGATTCTGAAAAGCAAGACCCATGTTCATAAGTAACACCATAAATCGGTCTATAAAGCTGTTCCCTCTGCAATAGCGAAAGAGCCATGCCATTTTATCCAGGAAATAAAAGATCAGTGCAAATGGCAGGTTCAACAATATCTGTTTCTTTACCTTGCTCATCGTGACTGACCTCTGTCTTTCTGTTGTGATTTTTCTCTCTGTCGCTGCTTTGCCACTTTTTCTATTGCCAGTGACAGTTTCTTCCGGATGGATGTTTTCTTGGTTTTTTTCAGTGATACACCAGCATATTCCTGAAACGCTTTCGTCATCACATCTACATCCTTTGCTTTAAAGAAGACCATATATCTCGGCGGTTCGGTTGACTTGTCTTTTTTCAGACTGTAATCAATACTGTACTTACGTGCCACCTTGTCAAAAGATTTGATATTATTATCCGTAATCTCAATGTTGGTCAACTTACCGCCCTGATCCATCAGTTGTTTTAATGTCTGCTTTCCACGTTTCGCAGATGCAGATTTACTTGATCTTGCTGACTCATGCTTTTTTTCCTGTTTTCTTTCCTGCTTTTTTGCTTTAACTTTCTGCTGATGCTTCCCTTCCATTTCCAGATATTTCTTCATGGCGGCTTTTAAAAGATTGGCAGTCATTTTTGTTCCTGTCACACACAGCGAAATGGTTTTTTGATTGACTTCCTCCTGCATCCGTCTCACCCCCTCTCCACACAAGGTAAAATCCCCTGTGATTTTAATACCTTGTAAATGAAAAGCCTGCCTTTTTGTGTCCATTCCGTCTGCTCTCTGGTTAGGACATTTCCATCTGAACGCTTCTGCACATACGTTGTACTCTGTACATATCCTTTTCCGTGGTAATCTGCGTATAACACCCATTGCCCACGAACCTTATACTGGATTCCCAGTTTGTGAAGCAGTTTATTTAACTTTTGTGCAGACATACCATAATCATTGCAAATCTGACTAATCAACATCAGCGAACTTGACCGAAGCACCATATCGGTATAATTGGCTTTTGGCTTCATCTCCTCTATCTGCTGTTGCTGCTCCATAATCTGTTGCCCCAGTAGTCTGCATTGCATTTCCAGACGCTCTGTTGTCTGCTTAGACATCTGCAATGCTCTTGCCATTACCTGCTCCGGTGTGTTCCATGCCTTTTCCAAATCGAGGAAATATTTGCGGTACGTCATACCGATTGCATTTTTCTGTACCAGACAAATCTGCTTTGCCATATCTACCGAGATCTGATAATCAACCGTGTTCTGACCCCCATTAAAACCGCTTCCCAAATTTGGGAAGCACTTTTTGTAATCCATCTCGTCAAATCCAAACTCTAACATTCGCTCGAACCACATGGTAAACCGTGTTTTGATCTGTAACTTTTCATGCAATTCCCTGGCTGATACCGTAAGAAATTCCTCATCAAAATTGACATGAATCAATTCCTTCATCCCCTGACCATGCATCAGGTTATTTTCATTATCCAATTTATCACCGCCCTTCTTACTCACCTCCACCATACATATCATGCTGAACAAGTGCTGAATAATAATGTTTTATGGTTGCCGGTGCATTATATAGCGTAGCCAACAGATACTGCCGGATATTACGAACCTTAACCGTTGTCTCATTCATACAGTGCATCACATATCGGATATGCTCCGAGTTCAGTTTCATCAAACGACTTTTTACGACCTCTGCAGGTTTATCATCCCCAGCAACACGAATCATTTCTCTGTTGGTGCATACGGTTTCCACAAGCAAATCTAAAATCTCATACAAGGTTTCTTCCTCATACGGATAATCAATCATCAGATTTTCAATTCCAAGCTGTTCCCAGAAGAAAGTCCGATACTGTTCATACACATTCGCATCGTTTCTGATCCGTTCCTCCCCGGATAGATAGATATGAGTCTCATTCTCCTCAGTCTTTATTCCCTTAGTATTATTAGCGTGTCCCTTTGACATCTCTTGACCTGTCGAAAATGCATCTCTAGACATGTCGTTTTGACACGTCTTGACCTGCACATATGACATTTCTGGAACGGTACATCTGTGGATAAGTAGTTTATCCGGTCTCCCCTGGCCCTGCCGGATTCTGGTAATCAACCCAATTCCCTTCTTATCATCCAGCTCATTTAGAAGTCCTCCGGCTTTCTTATTGCCACAATTTAATGCTCGCATAATACTTTCTACCGTAAAGTAGATATAGACCCTGCCCTGCTCATCCACCCACCCATTCCTTATGGACAACTGCATCCGATCTAACAACAATCCATACAGCAGCTTTGCTTCCGTAGACAGCTTTTCAAACACAGGCGAGGTAAATAATACTTTTGGCACCTTGTAAAAACTGTACTGGTCGGCTTCCTGCCCATAATGGAAGGGAAATACCAGAGGCATGTCCATGGTATTCATTGCAGTTTTATTTCACGAAGAATCTTTTGCAGACAATAACCAATGCAGGGAGTATGTTTCCCATAAGGGCAGTATCTGCAATTCCCGGTTTTGTCCGCAGCCACTGGCTTTTCCTTCTTTTTCTCAATCAAGTAGTAGCATTTGTTCAATTCGCACCCACGTCTCATACCCAGCCAGAAATAGCAGTTTTCACACTGGTTCGGCTTATCCGGTGCATACTGTGGTTTATTCGCATCCATCCATCTCATCCTCCCACCAGTTCCCCTCCAGATCGTCCAGTTCATCTTCTGTAAAACCCAGATGTGCATCCGAGCAGGAACCTACCCGGATACAGCAGTATAACAGTGCTGCATTCAGCACACCCAGTGCTCCAATCACAATCATTGCAATCTTCATATGTTTCATTACAATCCTCTCTTTCAAAAAAATAGGGATGCCCACAAAAACAAGTTTCATAAGCACCCCGAAAATCTAATTATTTAGTTCCTTTTTTTACGCAGATACCAGAAAGATGCTCCTGCACTTGTAAGTGCCAATCCCATCATAAGAAGCCACAATCCCATATGACTATTATCGCCAGTCTTTGGTGTATCGGTTACTTTGGATGGTGTTTCCGGTGTATCTTCCTTTGGTGTTTCTGTTTCAGTCGGTTTTGCTTCATCTGTCATAACTACCTTCTGAATATCCCCGGTATCTTTTACTTCAAACTTCACATCTTCTGCCACCAGATATCCATCCGGCGCAGACTCTTCATGAAGTGTGTACTTGCCAATCGGCAGTTTCTCGATATAGTGTGGCTCTTTTCCTGAAGTCCAGCTTTCCACTACCTTTCCCTTTTCATCGAGAATGGTCAGCTTCGCTCCTGGCAGTTCTTTTCCTGCAATATCCTGCTTTGAAATCTGTACCTTAGTTACATCATCTTTCATCTCGACCTTTTGAATTTTGCCTGTATTTTCGATGGTAAATGAGATACTTTCTGCTGTCACATAGCCATCTGCAGGCAATGTTTCAATCAGTTCATATGTTTCACCTACTACCAGTTCTTTGATAACATGCGCTTCCTTTGTGGAAATCCATTCATCCACCACATCACCATTTTCCTTAATGACACGTAACGATGCTCCTGGCAATTCTTTACCGGTTGTCAGATCAGACTTTGTAATCTCCACAGTGGTTGCTTCATTCTCAAATACGAATTCATACGCAACCTCTGATTCCTGTTCTCCGGCGTACTCAAATGTGAAATCCTGTTCCTCACTGGATGTCACGAAACCATCCGGTGCCTGGATTTCTTTTACATAGTATTTGCCATCCACCGGGAGGTCAGCTTTAAAAACAATCTCTCCTTTGGAATCTGTTGCTTTCTGCTCAATGATTGTATCCTTTTTCAAAAGGACTTCTCCGGATGCAGATACGATATCCTCACGGGAAAGAAGTGCAAAGATACCGCCAGATAACACACGGTCAGAATCCTTTTCTTTTTTCACCACATGAACGGTCACTTTCTGACGCTCATTCTGCCACTCCTCCTCATAGGTCACAATCGGTGTATTCTGGTCACAATAGCTTAAATCCACATATCGCTTCTCGCCAGCGAGTACATAACCGTGCGCTGTTTTGACCTCTTTCACATAATATTTTCCTACTGGAAGATTTTCTGCTTTCGCAATGCCATTATCATCCGTAGTAATCGTTGCAACCAGTTCGTCAGCCTTGTAATAGCTTTCGCTGACACCATCTGCGGCTAAAATATCCTCTGTGGCATAGATCTCAAAGGTTACTTCTTTCAGATTACCAGTCACATACTCAAAGAGGTGTTCAATCATACCCTTTGCCTGTTCCACCAGGGAAATCTTATTCAGAAATTCTCCTTTTTTGTTGACCATCAGTAATGCCTTCGGCACTTCATCCTTCATCTCCACTTTCTGAATTTCTGCGGTATCTGAAACTGTAAAAGTCACATCCTCTGCTTTGAGATAGCCGAATGGAGCAAATTCTTCTCTCAGTGTGTAAGTCTCACCAACTACCAGATATTTGAGCACATGAGGTTCTCCCTTTACCGAAGTCCACTTGTCCACTACCTTTCCATTCTTATCCAGAACAGTCAGTGTTGCGCCATCCAGCTCCACACCGGTAGTAATATCTGATTTTGTAAATTCAAAGATTGTTGGCTCATTTTTCTTCACCGGAGTCAGCTTCGCTGTTTTTACATTCTCACCCTGATAGCTTGCATCCAACAAAATCACTTCATCGGAAGAAACATATCCGGCAGGTGCTTTCAGTTCCTTTACTGCATACTTTCCAAGTGGAATATCCATGGTAAACCCGACAAATCCCTTTTCATCAGAAACGGCAGTTTCTAAGAGCGTATCTGCTTTTACAAGCACAGTCTCTCCAACCATGATATCTTCTGCGGTATACAGACCAAACTCTGCTCCTGCAAGAACTTTTCCAGTTTCTTTATCCTGCTTTTCGACCTGAATATCCACCTTCTGTCGGTCATTGATAAACTCAACCGTTTCAGAAATGACAGGGGTATTCTGATCTGCATAAGCAAATTCAACATCCTGCGATACCGTATTTAATACAAATCCATTGATTGTATGAATCTCACGTACCGTATATTTTCCAAGTGGAAGCTGCTCAACTACTGCGGTTCCGGTTTCATCTGTTTTGATGGTTGCAACCACATCACCTTTGGCATATTCCTTCTCACGATTTCCTTCGCTGTCTTTCTGGAAGTCTGCCGTATAGATATCTTCTGCCGCTGTGATTTCAAATTCTACCCCTGCAAGGTCAGCCATCTTATACTGGAATGTTCCATCAAAGCTGTCTAAGACTTCTCCCTGCTTGGTAATTGTGAGTTTTCCTTTTACCGGATGGTTTGCATACTCTACTGGAATGACGGTATCTCCACTGACTGAATCCACTAAGAATGCGGTATCGCTGTCCACAGCAATTTCCACATAATTCTCATTTAGTGTATAGCCATAAGGAGCTTTCACTTCCTCGATACGGTAATTGCCAATCGGTAAATTCTTTGGAAGAATCAAATATCCATCTGCATCCGTAAAGTAAGATTTATGTACCTCCACCTTCGGATAAGTTGTTACCTGTTCCACATATTTCTTTGTGTCCAAATTAAACACCTTAAATTCCGTATTCGCATACAGGACACTTCTGCCTGTCTCATCATCTTTTTTTGTGATTTTCAGTTTCGCCTTAAATTCTTCATCCAGCAGCACTCTCCATACCTGGGGTTCATTTGGAT
>CAZYYO010000109.1:0-5861 GCA_964650965.1 uncultured Lachnospiraceae bacterium
ATTATATAAGCCTGGCGGGAACGGAATCAGATACTTTGCTTTTTCGGAATAGTAATATTGTTTTGTTCCAAAAATTCTGATTTCATTAGTATTTATTATGCACCTTCTCTGCAAAGCACATCATATCCTTTACATGAATTGGGGTTCCATCATCCAAAATAGCTGTGCCTGTCATTCTTCCAAAGACCTGATGCTGGTCTGTAACAATCAGACCTACATCAATCTTGGCCGCCCGGTCTAAGACAGGGCGAAAATCCATTTCAAAGCGACCGTCGGAAGATGTGAACTTCCAGGGCTTATAGTAATCATTCTCCGGGATATGGAAGGTAATGTCGTCCAGCTTATGTGCGTTACCATTATAGAACAATATATTTTCTGTAGCAGCACTGGTATTGCCAAAGCCGTAGCCAATATTAAATCCAAAGGAATTTCCATCAATATCACAGTTGCCGGAGCCCCACTTCCAGGTGTTATCATAGGTCCACACACCTCTGCCCCAGTCCAAGGTTCCAAAATCTGTCTCTGGGGAAAACTCATATCGCACTCCATCATATTCCATATAGCCTGAGGCACGCATACAGTTAATCTTCTGATTATAGTAGAAACGGTGCTTCTTATCCCAGGGCGTTGCGATTACCATAGAATCCATCCTGGGCTCTTCTAGTCGAATATCACAGGAAAAGGGCTTTCCCTGATAAAAATTATCAAAATCGCAGCGAATATGGCGACATTTCACCGTTTCCTGGATTTGCTCCTGAGTAAAGCTCATTTGAAGCCGCTTGTCAGAGTAAACAACATCCCCCTGTGCAGAGGTCTCAGGCATATGAAGCTTCCCCATAGGAAATGGGGTCAACACTGTCTCTGTATGCTCCCATTGATTATCGAAATCCAATAGGGATACTGACTGTAAGCCTACGTAGCCATCATCTGAGATGGTAAATGCTCCTGCAAAGCTGTCTCCTAATACAAGATAATAATCCCATTCTTTTATTAGAAAGGCAGGTGCCTTAATATCTCCTCTGCGATACTGCCAAATCTGGGATGGTGCCCATCCGCATTCTGCAATTTCTCCATCATTTCCTAAAAGTGGCTGAGGTGTAACTACCTGATGATTTCGTGCCATAATAAACCCCCCTTTGTTTTCATAGAAAACTTGACACCTTCATTATACTACTTTTTCCCCCAGAATGCTTGCCCGCATTTTCAACAAGGCTCGTTTCTCCATGCGGGATACCTGTACCTGGGTCATTTGCAGTTCATCAGCAAGTCTCGTCTGGGTGATAATCTTATAATATCTGCCTATAATAACCTGCTGTTCTTTGGTCTCCAGCCCTTCCATTGCTTCTCTTAATACCGTCTCATCTACCGTAGCATCCGCCATGGGCTTTCCAGGAAGGGGCAGCATATCAATCAACTGAATCTGGCTTCCCTCTGCTTCGTACATTGTCTGGTAGATAGATTCTACCGGTGTCGAGATGCCCTGTGCCAATATAATTTCTTCTACTGACAGACCGGTAGCCTCCTGTAGCTGTGTAAGACTTGGTGCATGTCCCAGCCTTCCTTCCAGTTCCTGCCGTTTTTGTGAAATCAGCCGCTGATGTTCCATAATAGAACGAGATACCTTGATTGGACCATCATCTCTAAGAAATCGTTTGATTTCACCGCAAATCATTGGAACAGCATAGGTGGAAAAGCACACGCCAAAGGAGGTGTCAAAGTTATCAATCGCCTTCATCAGACCAATGCTTCCAATCTGTATCAGCTCTTCCCGTTCATGACCTAAATTGGCAAATCGCCCTGCCACAGACACTACCAGTCCCATATTATCTATAATCATCCGTTCCCTTGCTTTCTTATCTCCCTGGTGTATCTGATTGATTAATCCATACACCTGGTTCATTTATTCCTCCTGTGGGAGAAATGTTTTCTCCATAGATACTCTTGTTCCAAGCCCCACTTCAGATTCTACCTGCACAGAATCCATAAATGCTTCCATAAATGCAAAGCCCTTTCCAGAGCGTTCCAGCTCTGGACGTGTGGTATAAAAGGGGGTTCTGGCTTTATGTACATCAGCAATGCCCCTTCCTGCATCCTTCACGATAACCTGCAGTGTTCTGCCATCAATGGCACAGCTCATGGTTACATTTCCTCCCTGACCATCATAGCCATGTATCACAGCATTGGTTACAGCTTCCGATACTGCTGTCTTCACATCCGACAGTTCATCTATGGTGGGATTTAACGCTGTTAAAAATGCAGATATGGTTACTCTGGCAAAGGATTCGTTTTCTGAGATTGCATCAAATGTAACAATCATATGATTCTCCATGTTATTCCTCCCTGTTTTCTTCCCCTGGATTGACAGTTATCATCTTGTACAATCCGGCTACCCGAAAAATCTTGTCCACTCGGTCATTTAGGTTCTGGGCAATAACCTGTCCTCCCATATAGCCCATATTTTTGCTACGACCAAGTAGTACCCCAATACCTGAGCTGTCCATAAATTCTGTTTTGGAAAAATCAAAAATCAGTTTTCTAACGTGGTAAGCATCAATAAGTAAATCTGTCTCCTGCTTCAGCTGATCCGCACAATGGTGATCCAGCTCTCTTGGTACTAAAATCGTAAGCTTACCTTCCTGTAGTTGGAAATTGCATTCCATAGTTGGTCTCCTTTTTTACATTTATTTTAATAACTGCTTGGACAAAGAAAAAAGACGTCAAGCAGCTTGTGCTTAACGTCTTTTGTATTTTTGTATGAATTCACATTAGTTATTGTCCGTATTTCCATCATTGGTATTATTAGCAGTAATTTCGTCTACGTACTTTTGAGCATTTCTGGCAATGGAGCGATTAGGAAACAGCTCTATTACCTTATTGTAGTAGGTTAAGGCATTTTCGAAATCCCATTTGTTTCGGTAGCTTTCTGCCAGATAGAACAGGGCATTGCCATTTTCGTAGGATTCATCTATTCCAATCACAATAGAAAGATTCCAAATTGCACCATCATAGTCCGCCGAACGAAATGCATTATTTCCAGCGGAATAGCTGTCTCGCAAGGTTTCTGCATTTACTGCTGCCATAATGGTATCGTAGATTCCTTTTCCTCTGGCATCTAACAGCTCTCCATTTACTGTCTTCATGGATTCTGAAGCTGCCGCCAAGTCTCCCTTATTATATGCTTCCTGGGCTTCTAACAGCTTCTCATAAGAAGTTACCAGATCCCCCTTGTCTGTGTATTCTGCCAGCTGATCCTGTAAGGATTTCACCTGGTTTTGCAAAGCTGAGATGTTGGTAGTGGAATTGGTTAGTTCTTCATTGGCATCCACCAGGGTATTAGCAGCTTCGTTTTTGGCATTCTGCCGCACGGTGGGAACCACCAGGAACATACATATCAGAAGACCTATCACCATTCCAACAATAAGATTAATAATGCTGGCTTTGGAGCTGTCCAAGGCATCTAAGAAGGTATTTCTTGGCATAACAATGGTATCATTTCCATCCTGGAAGGATACGATATCATCTCTTTTTTTCTTCTTTTTCCCCTGATTTTGTTCCTTAATTCGTTCCTTCACTTCCTTCATATAACGAAGGGTAGTGGTATTTTTCACATCTATCTTGGAAGCCTTAATCAGCTCTTCTCTGGCTTCCTTATTCTGGTCATTTTGCATATATAGTAATGCCAGGAGCTGATGAGCTACTATCAGATTGGGATTCAGTCCCAGCACCTTACGCAGCTGAATCATGGCCATATCACGACTTTCCTGATGGCAATAGCTGATTGCCTGATTGTATTTCTTAATGGTCTGATTCATTCTCTCTAACATGCCCGGAGTGTTCTGAATCTCTGATAAATAATGCTCTACCATTGGATCATGGGGTGCAAAATTCTTAGCGATTACCCATTCTCTTAAGGCAAGCACTGTTTCACCAATTTCAAAATATACCAATCCCAAAAGGCTTCTGGCATCTATGTTATATTTATTATATTCCAGACTCTTATTCAGGCTTTCCACTGCTCCTGACAAATCCCGTACATTAGCTCTTGCCAATGCTTCGTTGTAAAAGAGATTAGAGACCTGAAGAATCATTCGATATGCACGTATGTTGCTTCCACAATGTGGGCATACCTCTTCTGTATCTACTACAGTACCGCAATTAAAACATTCCATATCTCTTCCTATTTGCTGCCCTTTCCATTATTAATCATCTCCCGCAGGATATCTGTCATATCTGTCATGTTGCGGTTATGAATGGCGTCTTCTGCTTCTTCCACTTCCAAACTTGGCTGAAATTTCTTCAATTCTTCTTCAAAATCTATCATATTCATACCTCCAAAATCAATCTCATTATAGTCTATTCTTAGGTAATTTCAAGTCGTTTTCTGTCACGAATATTATTTATTTCCTTTATTGAACAAAGGTATCGTCCAATCGCTCTAATCGAATCCCCCCCAGGGTGCATCCGATTTCCACCCTGCTTTGTTCTTCCTGAATCTCCAGATGCTGGTCTGCAATGGTTAAGTTAACCCCTGGATATATGGTGTCCACAACAACTACCTTAGCTGTTTTCCCCCGTTCAATCATAGCCTGCAGGGCATCCAGCTTCATCTTCTCTTCTGCAATCAATGCTTCGTCTCGAATTTTTACCCGCAGCAGCTGCATTCGTCTGGGGTCCTCTTTATAGGAAATGCCTCGCCGCTCTCCTAATTCGTCAAACTCTCGAATCCCACTTTTAATTTTCTCCACATTGTCTGAAATTGCCTGAATCTTCTGCTGCATCATATCTGCCTGTGCCATCATTTCCGGTGTAATGCCGGCAATTACCTCAGTATGAATTCCAAAATCATTTCCAATATTATATGCCTCAATTCCTTCAATGGCATTCATCATTCCACCGATAACACTGGCTCTCTTACCTGTCAGCTGAATCATTCCTTCACACTTCACATTGCTTCGAAAGAAAACATCTGCCTGTACATTTCCTGCTGCAAAGACCTGGGCATTCTCAATGAACTGTGCTGTAATGTCATGTCTGGATACAATTCTGGTTTTGCCGCCTCCCTTAATACCCCGCAGGAGGAAAATGCTGCCGCCAACTTCCATATCACAATTTTCTACCAGACCCTCTACGGTAACATCTCCCGTTGCACGAATAATCACTCCATTAGACACTCCGCCGTGAATTACTACATCTCCATTAAAGTCAATATTTCCTGTAGCAACATCAGCATTCTCCAGTAACTCATATACAGGGGAAATAGTAATTCGTCTTCCCTGCATAACGATTTTACCATCCATCTCTGCCGTATAGGTAAGATTATCCTCAGACCGTGCAAATCCACGTCCGGCTAAAGGAGGTAAATCACGTGCCGGCTTTGGTTCTATGGGTGTATTACGTACGGTAATGCCTGGTGTTCCCTTTGTAGCAGGATGATATCGTGCAATAACATCTCCCTTATGAACAATCTCAATTACCTTAATACTCATATAATCTACAGAACCATCTGGACGAATTAAGGGTTTCTTGGAGAAGTCCTGACTAAACAGGTATTCAAATGTTCCTGGTGTTCCCGACTGTGCCTGCTGTCCCACTGCCACTACAATGGGGGTCTCATAGCGAAGTCGTCTGCATAATCCCTCTAATACCTCTCCGGATATTCCATAGGATACCCCCTGGTCTTCTAATAAATCCAGTAAATCAGCCACCGTATATTCCGGTTCGCTTTCTCCCTCCTTGGGTGAAAAAAAGGTGAGAGTAGCCTCCATGCTATTGGGTGAAACCTGCAATTTAGGTGGTTTAGCTATCTTTTGTTCCATTTCGTCAACCCTTCTATGGCTTACTCCATGTGTATTATTTCATAG
>CAZYYO010000110.1:0-5749 GCA_964650965.1 uncultured Lachnospiraceae bacterium
GTATATAATGCAAAGCTGTTACTTACTTCGCAGTATTTATGGAAATACTGCAGCTCTCGCCACATGTCGTAGTGGGTAATAAAAGGACAGCCTACATCCGTTCCTAGTCCCACTGGAATATCATTGGCAAGACATGCCTTGGCACAATCAATAATTCCGTCAAATACCACCTGTCCATTGAATTTGGACATCTCTGTTGCGTGACTAACTGACAAATCAAATAGAGCATAAGGTAACGCTGGAGAAAGCGTTGCAATATGGCAGGCGTTCTTCTCCTTAAATAATCTTATAATATCATCATCGGGCTTGGCTCCGTGCTCGATGGAATCCACTCCATTTTCCAGTGCTACACGAACACCTTCCGGGCTTTCCACATGAGCCGCCACCTTAAATCCCAGCTCATGGGCTTTGTCACAGGCTGCCTTCACATACTCCGGTGGCATCTTTAGCTCTCCTGGTTCGCCCTTCTTTGTAGCATCTAGAACACCACCGGTAATCATTAATTTAATCAGATCCGGCTTTTCCTGTCCGATTACTTCTACAAAATGTGCTGCTTCGCTGGCACTGGTTGCTTCATAGGCAAGGGAACCTGCCATGTGCCCTCCAGGTACACTAACCGCCATATTAGATGCAAGAATTCTTGGTCCCTGAAAATATCCCTGCTTCACCTGATCCCTGATAATCGTATCAAAGTCCTGGACACCGCCTACGGTTCGGATGGTAGTAACACCGCTATTCAGCTCCATTTTCGCGTAATCTTCGCACATTTTTACCCCAATTTTTCTCATAATAGAGTTACAAGTAATCATGCGAACTAATTTCACATTGTCCTGTTCCTTCTTCTTGGGCTTTCCGCTGGCTGGAAGATGCACGTGCATGTTAATTAAGCCTGGCATCAGGTACTTGCCGGCTAAATCGATTTCGGTGTAATCTTTCAGGTTCTCATTGGCATCACTGATTTTGGTGATTCTATCATCTTCGGTATAGATAACTTTACCTGTGACTGGCTGCATATCTTTGTTTCCATCCAGTAGTATTCCATTGGTAAATGCGTATTTCATGTTGTATCCTCCGTGTTCTGTGCTTTGTGGCTGGACCTAAGGCATCCCCCCAGCAGAGCTGGGTCCCCCCTTAGGTCATGCCTTAAATCATATTTTACCATACTTCTTTTGCTAAGGGTGATTTATCCTGGAATGAAAGAAAGACAGAACGACGATTGCGTTCTGCCTCTCCTAATTTATTCTTTTGTAATTGAAGCTTTACTTACTGTGCATTTGCAGCAGCTGCTGCATCTCCAGCTTTCTTTTTCTCTGCTACATTCTTAGCAACCTGAATCATTCTTTCCTTATCCAGACTGTAGTTCTTCATAGCAATAATATTGATTAACCATCCAACAATTGGAAGACCGTAGCATACAACAACTGTCAGGATAAGGATTGGCCAGGTAGGCTTATCTCCCATCTGTGGTACAGTATTTACGTATCCAACAAACATAATACTTACGCCTGCGATTAAAGAGGATACTGATGTAATCAGCTTATCAATGAAGTTGTATACACCACTGATGATAGCTGGCATATAGTTACCGGAACGCTCTAATTCATAATCTACAATATCAGCTCTCATTGCAGTTCCGGTAGTTGTAAGAATCATCTTGGTTGCTGTAATACCAACCGTGAGTAAGCAATTAATTGCGAAGAAGATTCCTGGGGTTCCAAGCTTATGCATTCCGTTTGGTCCAAGGATCAAGCAGAATACCATCATAACAACACCTAATGCAATAGATGCCCATGACCAGGTAACAGTAGATTTCTTAGCACCCATCTTGGCTACATAAATACCACCAGAGAATGCACATACCAGACCTACTACTGCAGTAATGTTACCTACCCAGGTAGCTGCTGCATAGCTTCCGATTAATACACCGGATAACATGGTTGTGATTACAGACTGTGCTGCAATCTGCTGAGCGAACTTATCGGAAATACAGGTCCACATGTAACGCTGTGTTTCTTTATTTTTTCCTAATACAGCTACCATATCCTTAAAGCCAATCTTAGGTGCTTTTCCAGAGGAATCCTTTACAGCCAGTGCTTCATAGGTCTCCGGAACATCAACCTTTCTTACTCCAATACAAGCCAGAGCCATGAATACACCTGCAGTTGCTGCATAAATCCAGCAGGATACTGCCAGCATAGGCATATTGTACTGATTATCAAACTTCGGTAATACAGCAAAGGTAATGATATTGTTGAATACCAATGGTGTTAAATAAGAGAACATCATTCCGATAAATCCCATCATAGGACGCTGGGTAGGATCATTTGTAATCATGATACCAATGGTTCCACCTGCCATACCATTAATGGTATAACCCATAATATACAGAACATATACCAGAATAAATACTACGATACCAGCTACGCCTGTAAATTTACCAGCTGCCCAGTTGAACATAAGAACAACTCCAAGAGTAGCCAGTGCCCATCCTGTAATCAGGAAAATTCTTGCCTTAGGCAACTTGCCTGGAAACTTCTCAAATGCTGCTGCAATCAGTGCATCTGTAAAACCGTCGAAGATACGCATTGCCATCAGGATTCCACCAACAAGTCCTGTTACAATTCCATATCCCTGGGTTCCTATGTAACTAGCATACATTAATAACAGATAGAAGCAGATTCCACATCCGTTATTGGCACTGCCTAAAACTAACTGCAGTATGGACGCTTTACGGTAGTCAACACCGTCACGTTCGTTGGCATTAAGTAAACCAGCTTTCTTTCCTTTTACTTCACTCATATTTTTCCCTCCATATTGAATATAAGTTTACGACACTTCTCCTGTCGATTTATCTATATTATATAGAGGGTTTCTAAACTGTGAGTTTTTATTTTCGTGTTCATTTGTTCAATTTCACGTAAGTTTATAATTAATTTATAAACAGGTTATATAAATTCAACAAATAAGACGTAATTATTCTTGAATCATTTCTCCCTGAGTTCGTTTCCACACGTAAGCCTCTAAGATATCTACCGTCTTCATGGTTCCGATGCCGCTGCTGTTTATGCATATATCGTAGTTTCTGGAATCTCCCCACTTCATATCGCTGTAATGATTATGGTAGGCTTTCCGCTTTCTGTCATGACGAGCGATTTTTGCCTTTGCTTCTTTCTCATCGATTTTCGCACGTTCCATAACACGACGGAGCTTTGCATCATATTTTCCACAAATGAAAAAGGATATCAGACCTTCATATTCTTTTAAAACGGTTTCGGAGCATCTTCCTACAATCACAAAGGATTCCCCTTCCTCTGCTTTTCGCTTTAGGAAATCAAACTGCATTTGTGCAATATTTTCCTCCGGGGAGCTGCTATGTCCCTTTACCGTTCTGGAGAGAAAATGATTCTTTCTACGCTCATCATATTTTTGCAGGTTTTCAACCTTTACATTTTTCTCTTTTGCGATTTCATCTAACATATTACGGTCATAGAAATTCAGACCTAACCGCGTGGACAGGATTTTAGCAATCTCATGTCCTCCACTGCCATACTCGCGGCTAACTGATATGATTACCTGTTTTTCCCCCATAGCTTCTCCTTCCCTAGTAATATCTAACCCAGATTGTTATCATTGAAATCACCAGCACAATGACGGTAGCTGGTATTGCTGTCTTACAGTACTTGCCCCAGCCGATAGGATGACCTGCTTTGGTTGCCACTGAGATTCCAACTACATTTGCCGATGCTCCAATAGGAGTTGCACAGCCACCGATATCAGTTCCCATGGACAAGGCCCATGCCAGCACTGCCAGGTCTGCGTGTCCTGCAATAGAAAGAGAACGAATAACCGGAATCATAGTTGCTGCAAATGGAATATTATCAACAAAAGCACTGGCGATAGCAGAAAGCCATAAAATGATGATAACCATTAGGAAGCCGTTTCCTCCACTTAGCTTCACAATGAAAGAGGAAATAATTTCAAGAACTCCTGTCTCTTCCAGTCCACTAACCACAATAAATAGTCCTACAAAGAACAGAAGGGTCTTATAATCTACCAGCTTCAGTAACCTGCCTGCATCCTTTCCGGCTGCTAGCAAAGTTGCTACTGCGATCGCTGTTCCAATAAATGCTACAGTGAGTCCGGTCATTGCATGGGTCACCAACAGTAATACAGCACATCCAAAAATCAGACAGCTGAAATAAAATTCCTTATAATTGGTAATGGCTTCCTTGGCCTCAGGGTAATGCTCCAGCTTCTGCTGGCTGTGAGCTTCTGTTTCCAGTTCCTTTCGAAAAGCAAGGAAAAAATAAAGGATAATAAATACAAGAGAAATCAATGCCATTAATCCGGTATTTTCTACAAAATCAAAGAAGCTAAATCCTAATGAAGTTCCTATAATAATATTGGGTGGATCTCCGCACATGGTAGCAGAGCCGCCTAGGTTAGCACAGAAAATTTCCGACAGAATCATTGGTACCGGGTTAAATTTTAAAATTTGTCCCAGCTCTACTGTCATTGCTGCAAGAAACAGAATAACTGTAATACTGTCGATAAACATTGCCAGGCAAGCTGACATAATCATAAGCATTAAGAAAATCGGTATAATTTTATAATGAACCAGTTTTACAATGGTAAGGCACAACCAGCGGAAAAATCCGGATTTTGCCATTCCCTCCACCATAATCATCATTCCGGCAATAAATAAGATGGTTGCCCAGTTAATGCCTGTAGATACTGTTTCCGAGCTTCCGGATACATACCAAAAATCCAGCGTAAAGAAGGATTTTAAATTAAGCGTTCTGGCAATGGCACCAAAATCATGCTGGCAGATTCCAAACACTACGATTAGTACTGCCGCCCCACATCCTAAGGTTACATACTGCCGTTCTATCTTATCCAAAATAATCAGTAGAAACATCACAATAAATATCGATATTGCTATGATCTGTGCTACCATTTTCTTACCTTCTTTCAGCAGGCTTTATCTATTGTAATCTAAATAACATATATTACCTGCAATCTCTTCCTATATGATAACACAATTTTAATTTTTGCCCAATCAAATCCAGTGATTTAACAATTTTTTGTGCAATTTTTAACATTTCATCTTCAACTGTTAGCTATTCTTTCTAACTTTTTTGCTGTGTATCCTTTTCACTCCTGAAACGTACTATTTCTTTTTGTTATAATATCCACTCTTATAAAGTTTCTTTTGCTCTTCAGGTGTATGCAGGTGACTTTCTCTGCTCATTTTCGAGTAGTCAACATCATGGGCATTGCAGTTATCCCATGACTTTTCTTCTGCCGCTTTATAAATGATATAAATAATTCCTAGGATAATAATTAGTACTCCCATTGATTTCACGCTCCTTTGTTATTGTTGAAATAATTTATTTTTTTTTTGGTATAAGTTAATTTTAAACTCCTAAGTGTCCTTTTAGATGGATATTTATATCGAACTTATATTCTTATGTGGATTGTTACTGTTCACGCCTCCGCTAACGTGTCCACCTCGCAACCACATTTTTAATAAGTTTTTCATTCAAAAATTGAACAAAATTGAACATTTGCATCTAAAAAGTGCCTCCGTGGACACGATGCGGACACTTAAGACTCATTAAATCAGTTCTTTTCAGTTACTTTAAGTTACAATAAAAAATAGCGGAAACCATTGATTTTTCAACGATTTCCGCCATTTTACATAAGTGAGACACGGGGGATTCGAACCCCCGACAACCTGATTAAAAGT
>CAZYYO010000111.1:0-5748 GCA_964650965.1 uncultured Lachnospiraceae bacterium
TTTGAGCCTATTTTTTTGACTAAGTTTTCTCATAACTTACTTGACACTACCATATTTCAAATACTTTTATCTATATTATTGTGATTTCAATCAAATAATATGAAAAATTTGTGATTTTTTCAATGGAATGTGCTTATCTGGTCATTTTCCTTGTCTAAGTGGTCACAAAAAAACCTTCTTATCCATGAAATGATAAGAAGGCTTACGATTCTTATTTATTTGTTAAAGGAATTAATATTTCTAAGATAAAACAGTTCATTTCTGTTCCCACATGAATCTGTCCCTGATACTGCTCTGCAATATGGCGAATACTTTTTAAACCAATGCCGTGATACTGCTTATCCTTCTTGGTGGTTTTGGGTAATCCTCCTTCATAAACAGGATTCTCCAATACCGGATTGGAGATTCGTATGTATAGAAGCTGTTGCTTTTGTGCTACGGAAACATCGATAAATCGCTTCTCATGGTCCGCAAATTGTTCCACACACTCGATAGCATTGTCAATGGCATTACCAAACAAGGCATAGATATCTACGGAATCCATAAAGGATAGCTTGCTTCCGTCAATTACACAATGAATGGCAATATCTCTTGCTTCACATACCAGACTTTTTTCTGATAGCAGCGTATCTAAGATTTCATTTCCCGTTTTCACAAGAGAATCATAAATACGAATGGATTTTTCCAATTCCTTTAAGGTGGCATCCCGCTCCTGGGGATTATCCATATTTCTCATGGCGGCTACCTGATATTTTAAATCATGACACTTTCGGTCAATGACATTCATCTGATCCTTGGCAATTTCGTACTGCTTCTTCTGCTGATACCAAAGCTGCTTCATCATGCCCAGCTCCTGCTTGATTTCACTGCTTTTAAACAATTCTGCCTGCATATACAAAAAGGTAACACAGTAAACCTGTATTAAAACAGCAACACTGGCAGCCACTTTTCCATGAACGTAATAAAAATACGAATACTCAGAAAAGAAGAAAACAAAAATTGCTGAAATGGTTTTTCTGGGACCAGCATGATATTTGCCGTTTCCAGGCATCCAACGAAGCAGTGTGATGGACAGCAGAAAATAAACAAATGCAAAAAACAGCAGCTGCAATCCAATCATTCCACGCCAGTCCAACCCTTCTCCTCCTATGGCAGAAAAAAACAGGGAATAAATCAAACTGGTACTGTAAAACAACACAAAGGACCATGCATCACAATAAAAAGCCTCCCAGCACACCTTACGATAGCATAGTAAAATTGCCACTGTAGTAATCATCATGCGAAGAGCAATCTCGCTCACAGGAAAATCTGTCATAAGGGATGTAAACATACGAAGTCCCTGAAGAATAACACATGCTATGGCAAGAATGACTCCATTTGAGATTTTTCGGTTCTTCATTTTGTCTAATGGCCACATAAAGCTGTATGCCATCAGCAACAGAAGAAAGTCATTTACATAATTCTGGCTCACTATATTTCCTGCCATCTAGCTTCTCCCAACACTTTTCATCAGTGCTTCCATAAAACTCTTTTTACTTCTTCGACTGATTGGTATCTCTTTTTCTCCTACTACACAGGTATCGTTTTTAATTTCTGATACATGAGACAATCCAATCAAACACCAGTTAGAACATTTTTCAAACATGGATGCAGGTAATTCTTCCTCTGCAGCCTTTAGGCTTCCCCGCACCTGGTATACATCCGTTTGTGTGTGGTAATACAGCACTCTATTTTGAATTTCCACATACAAAATATCCGTAGAATTCACCCTGGCAATTCCATTTTTCGTCTGAAGCACCAGCACTTTGGAATTGCGGTTATCGGAAGTTACCAGTGCCCGGTCCAGCTTCGTGGCAAAGTTGTAGTATTCTATAGGCTTTAAGATAAAGTCCAAGGCTCCCACTTCATATCCGCGAATTGCATAATGAGCCAGATTGGTAATAAACATAATAACTACCGTCTCATCCTTCCTGCGAATCACCTCTGCCGCTTCCATTCCGTTGGTTCCCGGCATTTCAATATCCATAAGAATCACATCATAACCTGACTTATTCTCAGCAAAGAACGCATCTGCGGATTCGTACATATCCACGTCTAAGGTTCTGTTACGTTCCTTCTCATACTGCTTAAGGAACCGCTCTAAAGTCTCCTGGTATTTTTTATCATCCTCAACCACTGCAATGGTATTCAAATATTTCTTCATAATAAGGTTAGTTTATCAGAAAAATGAAGAAATCTCCAGCGGTTAGGATAATATTTCTATTTTCTACATCGAAATGTTTGACTTGCTCCCTGGAGGGAATGAATGGTGCCATCAGGCATCACAATCTCTGCCGTCACACCATCTGGCACCTGAGCCATCAGTGTAAATTCTTCTCCTTCTATTCTCCACTCCGATACTATGGGACCATGAATACTCTCATACCTTGCCTTCACCCACGTTAGATCTCCTCCCGGCATTGGTTGGATACGAATTTCATCAAATCCAGGAGTCATTGGACAAATTCCTGCACAATATTCATATAGCCACGATAAGCTTGCTCCATATGCATAATGATTCAGGGAGTCCTTGGGTACATTGCTTTCATCAATGCCCATCCAATTCTCCCACAGTGTGGTAGCCCCCTTCTGCACCTCATACATCCAGCCTGGACAATCCTCATTCTGAATCATGCGATAAGCAGTATTCACATAACCATAGTCGCTTAACACCTGTAACACGCGATACGTTGTTAAGAATCCCGTTCCAATCTTATACTGATTACGAATGATCATTTCATTGAGATCAGAAGCGATTTTTATTCCATCCTCATGCTCCACTAGGCCTAGTGCCAACGGTCGTACATATCTGCATTGTCGGTCCGATTTCACAGCATTCTTCTTTATGAATTCCCTCTGATACGCACTTCGAATCCGATTTGCGAGATCGGAATATTTCTTATACTCCTCTTCCCGTCCCAGAATTTGCGCCATCTGTGCCACTTCCTGCGTAGAATGATAGAACCAAGCCGTTGCCACCTCCTCATCAGGCATGAAGAAGGATTTTAGACCATCCTTTATTGCATTGCCCCCGGGTTCCAGCCATTCGCCAAAATGAAATCCCGTGTCAATGATGTATTTATAATGTTTTCCCCATTTATAGAAATGATTCCATCCATTCTTGGAAGCTCTTTTTTCATCAAATGCAATATATTTTTTTGCGGCTTCATATACCAGAGAAATCGGTTCCTTATCCCCATAGAACTTATATAACACCATAGGAATATGAATCAATGCATCGGACCAACCTGCACTGGCATATGCCATTCGTGGTCCATCTTCTCCTGGGAAAAGGTCAAACGGAACCTCTGGAACAATAAAAGGTAATCTTCCATCCTCCAACTGTAGGGACATATAATCTTTCAGCCACTTTATTAAGAACTTTCTTGTATCGGTATAATAACAAGCTGCCTCTGAAAACACATTAATATCCCCGGTCCATCCGGCTCTTTCCCTGGTGGGACAATCTGTTGGGATATCCACGAAGTTGGATTTCTGACTCCATCTGGAATTAGACACTAGCTGATTGATATGATCGTTGGAACAGGTAAATGTTCCGGTTTCCTTTAAATTGGAATATACCGCGATAGATTTAAAGCGATCGGCCACAACTTCTTCTGGCCAGTTTTCCAACTTCACATATCTATATCCACTGATTAAAAATTGAGACTTATAGGTTTGTGTTCCGTCTTTTAGGATATACACCAGTTTCTGTCCCAGTGTTTCTTCTACATTATCCTTCTCGTTTGCTTGGAGGTTTTTCAGTGTAAAGTTTCCATTCTCGTCCAGCGTTTCCCCCATTTGTAATGAAATCTTAGTTCCCGCTTCCCCTGTAACTGTAAACTCCACGTGTCCTGCGAGATTCTGACCAAAATCCAGAACGATTTCTCCATTAGGTGTCCTCAAGATTGTGGGACAAAACTGTTCCTGTTCCAGAATCGCCTCTCCCTCATGAGGAACACATAATCCCTGATACGAACCAAGAATGCAGTTGTGCCATGTCTCATCGTCAAATCCAATCTGATTCCATCCTGGCATCTCTTTTCTCATATCAACCGTCTCAAAAGTCTTGATATCATTCTGGACAATGGGACCTTCTTGTGTTGCTCTCCAGGATTCGTCTGTTGATATCACCTGTACGCCTTCATCCGTCTCAATCTCCAGAACCGCAGCAAGCTTAATCTTGTCTCCATATAATCCACGCTGACTGGTAACGCCTAAGGATCCTCGGTACCATCCGTCTCCCAGAATAACACCGATGACATTCTCTCCCTCCTGCACTCGTTTTGTAATATCATAAGTCTGGTATTGGACTCTCGCATTATAATTTGTAAATCCTGGAAGCAAAAGTTGCGCATCCAATGGACTTCCATTTAGAAAACATTGATATACTCCAAGACTTGTCATATATAATGTTGCCCTCTTAATACCACTAGAAATGCGGATTGACTTGCGAATATAGGACGCCGGTTGTGGCTTACTATATTCTACCGGTGTAAGCTCTGGCTCAATAAAAGTAAACTCCATTTGTTATCTCCTCTATTTTCTACTGATAATCCTCAATCTTCCATTCATCCATCCAATCGATATATACCATTCCCATAGGATAAGCTTCACTCGGTTCTTCAAAACGCAATGGAAGCCACACATAATCTGCAATGGATGTATTATCCGGAATCATGAATTGAAATTTTTCCAAATCTTCCATCATATGACTCTTATCAGCATTTTCATCAAACATGGTCTGAAAGAATTTTGCATATTCCTCATATTTCAAATCCATCCGTTCAGGCAACCATCGATCTGCACAGGCTATGTATAAATCTTTTTTTCCTGGCACCTTAAAAACCGACGATATCTGGGAATGATATGAAGTATGGGATTCATCCATGACATGAGGGTTGCCAAGTACACAGTACTCTCCATGCCAACTGTCTGCTATAGCCACTTCAGATGGATTCGGCATATATCCGGTAGTCCCACTGGTAATAAGATAATGTTTATTCTTTCTCAAGAAATGAGCCGTAGCCTCCCTAACATATGGTGGATACGGTCTAGGAAAATGTGTGCTATAGTAGCCAGTCACATCCGTATAGTCTTCCGTCAAATCAGCGCATATCGTTTCAGAATGTACTCTTTCAAAATAGTAATATGCTTTTCCATCCGGAGCAACCGCCAGATCAAAATCCCCCGCAGACATGTTGAGTGGTTTCAATCCCTCTTTCACCTTGGTATATGGGCCAAGAAAGCGGTCCGCTGTAAGAACTGTCTCGCTCTGACTACCATCTTATGCATGATTTTTAACCATGCAACATATTTCTTATTCTTCTGATTATAAATAATATGGGGTCTGTCCATCTTGCTGTTAGGATGGAGCGAAGAATTCTCGTCCTCCAGATCTGGTGGAATAATCAGCCCCATATCCTCCCAATTGTACAAATCCTTGGAAGCGTATGCCCGTACACCCCAATGCCAGATTCCATTTTTTCCATCTGTTTTTTCTTTATTTTCACCATAGAAATAATAGGTATCATCCACATAAATAATGGATCCGCCATGAGCCTGAATCCGTTCTCCTTTGGTATCCAACCATATTTGTCCCGGGCGTATACTATTATACTTCATATATTTTCTCCTAATTTTTATTCATTTTCTAGGCGTTTTACAAACGCCACAAACCCTTGATTTTACTGGGCTTTTTTACTTGTT
>CAZYYO010000112.1:0-5691 GCA_964650965.1 uncultured Lachnospiraceae bacterium
GATTGCGGCCTCTTTATTTGTTTTTTTACATCTCTTTAAATCTACGATCCAACTCGTCTAACAATGGTGTCATTGCTCCACCTGCATAGCGATCATTGAACATTCTAAATGGCATATCCAACATCTGTGTAGGAATCTGATCCATATTTCCACCTGTCATATCAGCAATCATTTTCTTTACTTCATCATTTTCAAATAATGCTCTCATTGACATGTGTGTATTGAACACAGGCTTCAGTGATTCGCTGGTTTCGTATACGATTTCATAATCTCCAGCCGTTAAGATACATTTTCCATCTTTTACATTTGTAAATGCTGCATTGCTCTTATCTTCAAATGTTGCAGGACTTGCCTTATACAGCTCCAGCTCTGCTTCACAGTCAAATGGTACCGTAACATTTACCTTCACAGTCTTCGGTCCAACCACTTCGAAGGCACTCTTATATAAGCCTGCCTGGGAATTGTAGTAACCTTCCATCTTCTTGAGATTCCAGCTTGGCGTTGGCTTAATAACAGCCTTCTTAAATCCTGGAACATCCTCTACTGGATTTAATCCAATACCGTGACGGAAAATCCACTCTACAATAGAGCCATAGGAATAATGGTTTAAGCTGTTCATTCCTGTACTGGAAATGCTTCCATCATCCTCCACACTGTTCCATCTCTCCCACACCGTGGTTGCACCTAATTTAATCTCGTGTAACCATCCTGGATAATCTTCATTTAACAGAAGCTTGTAAGCGATGTCTTCCATACCGTGGTCAGATAATACATTACACAGCAGTGGTGTTCCTGTAAATCCTGTCTGAAGCTTATAATCACTTTGAACAAATTTTGTTCTTAAGAATTCTTTGGTTCTTACTTCGTCACAGCTTAAGTTGTAGATTAAGGTAAGAACATATGCTGTCTGGGTGTTGATACAACATCTTCCAGATGGGCTATAGTATTCATATTTTACATCTTCAAAAATCTTATCCGATAAAGCTTTGTATTCTTTTGCTTCTGCATCTTTTCCAAGAACTGCTGCTGCTTTTGCAACTAAGTCTGCACTTGCTCCATAGTAGATACTGGCGATAAATCCGTCATCCGTTCCGCCCTTCACTTCGTCCTTCTTACCGCTTGGGTTATCCAGTGCCAGCCAGTCTCCATAATGGAAATGTTCCCTCCATGCGTGATTGTCTCCGTCTACCTTCTTAATGAAATCAACCCATGCCTTCATACTGTCGAACTGATTTACAAGAATGGTCTTATCTCCGTAGAATTTATACAGGTTCCAAGGAATGATACAAGCCATATCTCCCCATACCGTGGAGCTCTGTCCTGCTGCACCGATGGATGGAACAACGTCAGGAACCATACCGTCCAGGTCCTGCTGCTCCTGCCAGCAATCATATAAATATTTATTATAGAATGCGTAGCTTTCCTCTAAGAAAGTTGCTGTTGGTGAGAATACCTGTGCATCTCCCGTCCAGCCCATTCTCTCATCACGCTGTGGACAGTCTGTAGGTACATCCAAGAAGTTACCCTTAAGACCCCATCTGGTGTTTTCTACTAATTTATTCACTAAGTCATTGCTGGTCTTAACATCCCCGGCTTTATGAAGATCACTGTATAATACCAGTGCTGTGAAATCCTCTGCTTTCAGATTAGAGATTCCCTCTACCTTTACATAACGATATCCATAATATGTGAACTTAGGCATAATGTCTCTCTCAACACCATCGGAAATGTAAATGTATTCTGCCTTAGCGGTACGAAGATTCTCATTATAGAAGTTACCCTGCTGCATCACTTCACCAACCTGAAGATGAATCTTGGTTCCCTTAGGCTCATTTACATGAAGCTTAAAGATTCCAGCCATATTCTGACCCAAATCTAACACCTGCTCGCCAGCTGGTGTATTGATTAACTCAATTGGCTTTAATTCCTCGTGAACGAATACTGGAGTACTAAGTCTCTCCATGAGTCTTCCCTTAGGTGCATTCTCATCTAATGTAGCAGCTACAGGAGTAGTATCCTCCAGTGTTGCATCCATCTGCTCTCCATCATAAATTCCGGAGAATGTGATTTTTCCTCTTCTTACATTCCAGGAATCATCCGTTCCAATCACTTCTGTTGTTCCATCCGTATATGTCACACGTACTTCTGCTAATAATTTCCATTCGTCACTAAAGAATCCGCCGCCATCTGGTTTTGATGAGAATCCATATCTGCCTTTCCACCAGCCATTTCCCAGCATTACTTCCATGGTGCTGTCCGGCTTTAACATATCTGTCACATCATAGGTCTGATACTGTAACCACTGATTGTAATCGTTACTGTATGGAGTTAACCATTCTTCTCCAACTCTCTTGCCGTCGATGGTAGCCTCGTACATGCCAAGACCGATGATATATAATCTAGCACTGGCTACTTCTTTCTTCACATCTAACTTCTTAGCGAAAATTGGCAGTCTCTGCTCTTCTTTATCACAGGTAATCCATTTTGCCTGCCATGAATCTTCCATCTTACCAGTCTCGAACCAGTTGACTTCGGATACAGCTTCTTCTCCTGCATCACTTTTTACTGCTGCAGTCCAGTAATATCTTGTGTATGGCATTACTGAAAATGTAAGTTCTGTAGCAAGACTGCTGGCATCCTTATCCCAGCCAGTGTCTGCAATTACGTCCTTCATTTGTTCATCACCATATACTACTACTCTGGCTGCTTCCTGCTTCTTCCCCTTTGCTTCGGTCACCTTCCATGAGAATACGGTCTGTGGCATATAATAGCCCATGGGATTCTCTAGATGATTGATCTTGCATTCTACAATCTTCATGTTTCGTCCTCCTTGTTTGATGCACCAATCCTGTATCTATTATGTCTAGCATATAGGACCGTGCTGATGTATATACTTCTTATATCTTACTCTTATTATATAATCTTATGGATAAGATGAAAATTGTCAAATACGACACAAAAATATGGTAAACCGATACAATACATAGGATTAAGGATTTTTATCACAACCATTCCATATATTATCCTTCAAATCAATTGTGGTTTGCCAGGCGAAACTGATGAGGTGTTACATTATAGATTCTCTTAAACTGTCCAATGAAATAGGAGGTATCCTGATATCCAATCCCATTGCATATTTCCTCTACTGACATATCTGTCTCCTCTAGCAGCTTTCTGGCTTCCTGAAACCTCAAATTCTGGATATATTTCAATACCGTATTGCCTGTATATTTCTTGAAAATGCGGTTCACATATGCTTCCGAATAATGAAATTCTTTCGCTACCTTTTCCAGGGAAATCTTCCTGTAATTCTTTCTGATGTAGCTCATCATAGGAATAATCTGATTCACTGCTTTTCTTGCACTTTGAGATACTTCGATATCCTCTTCTTTACAGCTGCGAAGAAGGTTAAGAAACAGTATACTAAGGTAGTGGTCGCATATTTTCCCTGATACCTCATCCTTCTCTACATAAGAAATAATTAAATCCAGCAATGCATTTCTTACTTCCAGGTTCTCCCTGGAATGGAATATGAGATAACTGAAATCACTGCGAAGAAGTATGATATTACAGAAGAATTCAAACAAAATATTTCCCTTGGGCAAATCTCCTAAAAATGCTTCCTGGAAGGTATCCTTGTTAATCAATACATTTATCATAAGTGACTCATCATATACATACACCTCATGGCTCATCCCCGGCGGAATGAGAAGCACATCCCCTTTTACCAGCATCATTTCTTCTCTTTTCCCATTGGTAAGAAATACATGTTGGGACGTCCCTGTGAACATATAAACCATTTCGATAAATTCATGGTCATGCATATCGCTCTTGGAATACCGGGTATGCTTTAGAATGGTCATATTCTTATCCTGCTGTTGAAAATACTGGGATACCGTAAGATGACTCCAATCCGGTTTTGGCATGTACATATCCGACTGACTACCTATTTTCTCATACAGCCGCTGAAAATTCTCCTCAGTAAAGATAGAATAATTCTCATGAGCCATCAGTTCATCTAAGCTGTTAATACAATGCAGCTTCTTATTCACCGGATATGTTTTGGCTGCATTAATATACTGCTGAAACAAACCCTTCATCTGAGATCTGGACATAGTCTTCCAGTCAATATGCTTCTCATAGATTCTCTTTAATACATATTCCAAGGGCTCTAATTGTACTAAATATTTATATACTTCTTCTCGGGTCATGGTGGATTCCTCTCTGATTATCATTGCTGCTCTTTTATTATATTGGCATTTCTTATTCTTTACAAGGAAAAGAGCCGCCAGATTTCCTGACGACTCTATCTTACGGTTGTATATTTTCTAATTGTTCTTTATCGCTGTGCTATACCATGCCTTATCCTGCAGATATTGAGCAAAGGTCTTATTTTGCTTATTTACCTGATAATCTGTGGAATAATAATATCCCTTCCATTCATCCAGGTACTGCAGGTCGTCACATACAAAGATATACATCGTGCTAATGTCTCTTCCGTATGTGGAGTATACCTCAGAAGAACCTTGTGTTTCCATCAAGTCTCCATTCGCATCACATATGACCAGAAAATAGTCCACCAAATTAGAACCTTCTGGAAGTATCATAGAAGCTGTGACCTCGTAGGGAGTGAGTGTAATCTTGTCAATTCCTATTCCATTTTCATTGGATTCATGAATGTTGAATTCCTCATTTTTTGAGGTATCTAACTGAACATCCAACTTATAATTCCATTCACCCTGATACATTTGACGCGTTTCACGATTACCTATTCTTGTGATATTAAAATCATACTGGAATTGATCTGGGATTGTTCCCTTCACATGAGACAGATCTACTCTGATAATACCTTCAAAGGTTTTCATATCATCACTGTATTTACCTTCAATAATCCACGGACTTGGAATTAAAAAGCTATCCCCTTCAACTGCTGTATTAACCGTAACACCCAAACAATCACAAGCTGTCGAATAATAATCCTTCATATTATTTCTTCTGGTGAATTCCGCTGGAAATCCTTCTTTATTGTTTATCTCCACTCCAAGGTACAATGCCAGATTATTATAATATACCTCTGATATTTTGATTGTAATTCCATTGGACGTTTGCGTGTATTCTTCCTCTTCCAGCTGTGTTGCATTTTTTTCATAGTCCCCTTTGTAATGAGAAACATTAGAGATTTTTGCAAAAATTCCTCCGATAATTGGTATATTACTTGCAAATACCGGATTAGCCAATAGCATACAGAATACCACTGCAAATGCTGCTGCCACACTTCCTGCTTTTATCCATATTTTCTTTTTACTTTTCTTCTGCTGCTGTTTCAATTCCTGTAAGGAGTCCTTAATCACATCATCCAGCCTGTTGGATACTGGTATGTTTTCCCAATTATGATCCATAGCTATAATCCTCCTTTAAATATTTTCTTAATTCCATCTTCGCCCTGGTAAGATAAGCCGATACCGATCCCTCTGGAATCTCCATGGTGCTGGCGATTTCATTTAACTGCATCCCTGTGAAATATTTCAGTATAACAACCGTCTGATATTTCTCTGGTAAATGATCAATGGCGTCATATAAATCTATCCGCTCTTCTATCATCTGCTTATGCTGATCCGGACAGTTTTCCAGCTCCTCTGGGCTGGCAAAAGGGATGACCTTGCAATAGGTTTCTTTTTCTGTATTAATTAG
>CAZYYO010000113.1:0-1322 GCA_964650965.1 uncultured Lachnospiraceae bacterium
GATATGTCGTATCTTAGGAGAGAAGGAGTTAAATGGTAAATGTGGATTATATGCCCAGGTTACCATTGAACCAGGTTCCTCTCTTGGATATCATGAACATCATGGAGAAAGTGAAACCTACTATATTTTATCAGGCACTGCAGAATATGATGATAATGGAACCAAGCGGATTGTACATCCTGGAGATGTAACATTTACACCAGACGGCTGCGGACATGCCCTTCGTCCTACCGGTGGAGAACCGGTAGTATTTATGGCATTGATTATTAAGGATTAGGAAGAAGATGATCCTCTGGCGGATTTGTTCGAAACTGTCCAGGAGTACACCCACTATATTTCTTGAAAATTTTGGCGAACCAGCTTCTGGAGGGAACATTTAATTGCTCTGCAATTTCCTGAAATGTTAGTTCTGTGGTAGATAACAGAAGCTGGGCACGTAATACCTTTTGTGATTGGATATATTCCTGCAGCGTTTGATGGGTTTCCTTTTTAAACTTGCTGGAGAAATAATAAGGAGAATAATTCAGTGCGGCTGCAATGATTTCAATCCCAAGAGGTTCTTCAATGTGGGTATCAATATAGTTTTTGGCATTGATAATATCAGCAGATAGCAAACTGTTCGCTTTTGCAGATAAAGCGTGAATCTGTTTCATATATTGCTGATACATTTGCTGCATGTAATCTGGAATTTCTGTACTAATGCAGCAGTTCTGGATTTGGCGAATATAGCTTTCTTCAATGGTATATGCAGTATCAGGCAAAAGCCCGCCTTTAATTGCTGCCTCACAGCAGTGAGTGGCGAAGAGATAGCAGGATAATTTCATGCGTTCCAGAGATGTTCCGTGAAAATTTTGATTTTGGTGAAGCAATGTTTGCAGCTGGCTCGGTGCATCATCTGTTTCGATGCCATGTGAAATATTATTAAGCAACAGTTCCTGAAGCTGCCAGTGGGATTTATGACCTTCTGCTACCAGGACCTGTTGCTTATTTTCTTTGAGAGCAAGACTGGTGGGATAAGCCATCTTATTTATGTTAAATGTCCTGCCTGTAAGATGATAAACTAACATTTGTCCATAGTGAGACAGCTCCCTGATAGGAATATATGGTATGGTAGACAGCATTCTGTGAAAGGTGGCATTGTCGCCTGGGTTGTCTTGATACCAGCTTTTTATAGATTCCTTTCGCTCTGTTTCCGACAAAATGCTGGTGAAGACAGGACCAAGAATGTGATAGTTGGTACTGTCTGCATCTACATTCATATAGATAAACCACGTCATTCCACTATTAGTGGTAACAATGGAAGGTGGAAATACATCAGCATA
>CAZYYO010000113.1:1422-5624 GCA_964650965.1 uncultured Lachnospiraceae bacterium
GGAAATAACATCTGTATGTATATGATTATGGTATATGCAAGCTATGCAGGTAGTGAGGGCTATGGGATTGCAACAGCGATTGTTGGAATTATCATGACCTTAACAAGAATTTTAGATGCAGTAACAGATACAGCAATTGCATATGTTTTTGAAAAATTTCCTACGAAATATGGCAAATGTCGTCCTTTTATGATTATTGGATGGTTGATTGAGGCAGCAGCAGTATGGATGATGTATTCTGTAGCAGCAAATCATTTTTCAGGTGTGGCTGGAACCATTGTTTTTGTCCTTATTTATATAGTCTATATTATTGGTTATACCATTAATAATATGGCAGGAAATGTAAAGGATGCAGTATTAACAAATGAACCAAAACAAAGACCAATGCTTGGATTTACAGGAACCCTGTTTTCCTACGGTGTACCTATTTTATTAAATAATGTAGTAACATTTTATATGCTGCCAAAGCATGACAATCAATATAACATGGCCTGCTTAAAAGAAATGGCACTATTTTATATTGCCGTATCCCTTGTCTGCTGTATTGCCGCAATGTTTGGAATTGCAAGAGCAGATAACGAGGAAGTGTGGAAGGAAGCCAATGCAAAGCTTTCTAAGGATAAGGAAGAGAGTAAAGTAGGATTAAAGGAAATGTGGCAGGTTCTGTCTAAGAATAAAGATGTCCAGCGATATATTGTTACCGGGGCAACGGATAAATTTGCACAATCTACTGCAACACAATCTGTTATTATCACACTTTTATTCGGTGTTCTCATTGGAAGCTACAAGGCATCGCAGGTAGCTAATAACTATGCTTCAGCCATTGGTTTAGTTTTTGCATTTCTAGGGGGAGTTGTGATTGGTAAGATAGGTGCAAAGAAAGGAACAACCGTTTTCTCATGGTTTGCCATTGCAATTTCTGCTGTCCAGATGGGAGTGTGTATTATTCTTGGACCTACAGGAATGAAAGAAATTGGAGATACCCACTCCTTTATCTTTATGATTTGGGTCATGGCAACCATAGGTATGACAGCAGGTCGTATGCTTCTGTCCGTGGCAGCCAATACGATGAAGGCGGATGTTACAGATGCAGAAGAATATCGTTCAGGTAACTTTATGCCTTCCGTAGTCGCAGGCGTATATTCATTATTTGATAAAGGAATGTCATCTATCTGTGCCATGGTAGCAACCATTGCTATTTCATTTATAGGATATGCCAATACAGTTCCACAGATGGGAGATAAGGTGACAAGCGGTATCTTCTGGCTTACCTTAGTATTATCCTTTGGACTTCCAATCATTGGATTCTTATGTAATATATTTGCAATGAAGAATTATACCCTGGATGTAGATATGTTAACTAAGATACAAGCCTCCAACCAGCAGAAACGAGATGAAGTAGCTCGTGCAAATTCAGCTGCTCAGTAGTTGTATACGCATGATATAAGACAGGAGAGAATCAATGTATTATTGTAATCCATTAAATATAGAATATCGATATCAATTTATGAAAAAGGAGCAGGGGTATCTGGTGAATCGAGAAGCGGCAGACCCTTCCTTAATCCTATTCCATGATAAATATTACCTGTTTCCTTCCATGACCAAAGGCTTCCTTGTAAGTAACGATTTGGTGCATTGGGAAATGAAGCCTCTGGTAGGACTGCCGGTTTATGACTATGCTCCGGATGTGCGAGTTATGGGAGACTACATGTATTTTAGTGCTTCTCACAGGGATACTCCATGTAATTTCTATCGGACACAGGATCCGGAGATTGAAAAATTTGAATGTATCCCCGGAACCTTTGAGTTCTGGGACCCCAATTTGTTTATAGATGATGATGGAAGATGTTATTTCTATTGGGGCTGTTCTTCCGTTGCACCTATCTATGGTGTGGAGTTGAATCCGTTAACGATGCATCAGATATCAGATGTGCAGGAATTAATCTTTGAACATCGAATAGAAAATGGCTATGAGCGGATTGGAGAAGATCATAGTTGTATCAAGAAGAGAAATTATCAATTCGAAGAGAAAATGAGAAGGGCTGTAGCACAGCATATAGGAAAGAAGCTAGAAGAGTTACCGAAAGACCTTGTAGACTGTCTGGAGCTTATGCCCCCGGAAGTTGCAACAATGATAAGAAATATGTTATTTGATGATGCACCTAATGTAGAAGGTGCATGGATGACAAAATATCAGGGGAAATATTACTTGCAATATGCAGGGGCAGGAACGGAATATAATACCTATGGAGATGGAACCTATGTGGGTCTGTCTCCCTTGGGACCATTTTCATTGGCAAGAAATAATCCCTATTCCTATCATCCGGGAGGATTTTGTCCAGGGGCAGGCCATGGCTCTACCTTACAAGACCAAGATGGACAGTGGTGGCATCCGGCAACCATGCGAATTTGCGTAAATCATAATTTCGAAAGACGCATTGGTTTATGGCCGGCTGGATTTGATGATGAGGGTGAGCTGTATTGTAATCAGCGGTATGGAGACTGGCCTGTGAATATGGAGAAAATCAAAGAAAACCCATGGACGGAACCAGACCTTATGATTCTGTCTTATGGAAAAAGAGTATCTGTTTCTTCCGGAAGAGATACCGCAGGATATGCAGTAGATGAAAATGTTCAAACCAGTTGGAGAGCAGAGAAAACAGATGAGAATCCCTATTTGATGCTTGATCTTGGAGAGGTTGCCCAGGTTCAGGGAATTCAGGTGAATTTTGGAGATGATGTTCAAAAGGATAAGCTGCCAAGGCAGGAAGAGGAATGGGTAAATGACAGATACATAGATGATGTTCTTGAACCGGTTCAGTGGTTATTAGAAAGCTCCATGGACGGACAGGAGTGGAAGGTGCTTGTGGATAAGACGCAGGCAGAAACAAGTCTTTGCCACGACTACATAGCCCTGAATCAGGAGATTGAGGCTCGCTATATACGATTATCTAAGATAAAGCTGACCTATGGACAGCAGGCAAATGTATCAGGTCTTCGCATCTTCGGTCATATGAATGTATCCTTGCCTCAGGCTGCACAGATTGAGAAAGCCACAAGAGTCAATGACACAGATATGGATATAAAATGGAATGGTAATGGTATGGGGTATGAAGTTTTATGGGGATATGAACCCAATCGACTATATCACAGTTACCGTGTTTTCGGACAAACAGAGTTAACGATAAAAGCCCTGGTAGCATCACAGAAGGAATATTTTGTTCGCGTGGATTCCTTTAATGAGGCTGGAATTGTACATGGTCAGGCCCTAAAGGTTATTTTTTGATAAAATCCTGTTGACATATTCACAAAATCGTAATATACTTACAGAGTTGAAACAAAAATGTAACAACTTCGTAACAAGTCAACGATTTGAATGGGGGGAATTCAAAAAGTATGAAGAAAGCACAGATTAAAGTATTATCATATACATTGGCAGCAGGCGTATTACTGGGAAGCTCAGCCTTTACAGCAGGAGCAACTCCCTTAGCAGGGGCATCTAGTATCTCATCTGTAGCTGATAAGACAAGTACCTATACTACATTTGCAGGAGTGAATCTTCTGACAGCTAATATGCTTACCCAGGCCAACAGCCAGGCAGAGGCGTCTGTAGCAGATAATGCGGCAGCAGTTGTAGCAGCAGGAACTCCGGTTTCTGAATTTGCCAATATTGCAGTTGCTCAGGTAACAGATTTTGTAAATGTAAGAAGTACACCAAGCGAGGATGGAGAAATCCTTGGAAAGCTGTATAACAATTGTGCAGCAACCATCAATGCAACCGAAGGAGAATGGTATCAGATCACTTCCGGAAGCGTAACAGGCTATGTGAAGGCAGAGTTTGTTGTTGCTGGAAATGAAGAGCTGGCCAAATCCGTATCAAGAAAAGAAGCAACGGTTCATGCAGATGTATTATATATTCGTTCCGATGCCAATACAGAAGCATCTATCTTAAGCTCAGCAAGCAATAATAACGTATTAACCGTAACGGATGACAGCATGCAGGCCCAGGGCTGGGTGAAGGTAGCTTACAGCAAGGGCGAAGGCTTTGTCAGTGCAGATTATGTAACCGTAGAGACAAAATTCAATTATGCGGAATCAAAGGCTGAGGAAGAAGCAAGACTGGCAAGAGAAGAAGCAGAGCGTCAGGCAGCAGCAGAAGCAGAAGCTAAGAAGGCTGCCAGAGCACAGGAGAGAGCCGCAGC
>CAZYYO010000114.1:0-5532 GCA_964650965.1 uncultured Lachnospiraceae bacterium
AACAATGGCAAAATATAGAAAATTAAGCAGAACATCTTCACAGAGAAAAGCATTACTGAGAAATCAGGTTACAAATCTCTTATATCATGGCAAGATTGTTACTACTGAAGCAAAAGCTAAGGAAGTAAAGAAGATTGCTGAAGGTCTTATTGCAATGGCGGTAAGAGAAAAAGACAACTTTGATGAAGTTACTGTACAGGCTAAGGTTGCCCGTAAGGACAAAGACGGCAAGAGAGTAAAAGAAGTTGTAGATGGTAAGAAAGTCACTGTATATGATACTGTTGACAAGAAGATTAAGAAGGATCAGCCTTCCAGACTTCACGCTAGAAGAGAAATGAATAAAGTTCTCTATTCTGTAAAGGAAGTTCCTACACAGAATGCTGGTAAGAAGAGAAACACAAAGGAAATCGATATTGCAAATATGTTATTCGATGAAATCGCTCCTAAGTATGCAGACCGTAACGGTGGATATACTAGAATCGTTAAAATCGGACAGCGTAAAGGCGATGGTGCTTTAGAAGTTGTTCTTGAATTAGTATAATTACTATTGAACCAATTAGAACCCCAGGTATTTTGAAATGATACCAGGGGTTCTTTTTTCATGCTTTATTTGAATACTACAATGGTAACACCGGAATCTCCTTCGCCGAATTCAGCAAGATGGTATTCATCTATAATTTTTTGCTTTCTTAAATATTGATGAACAGCCTTTCGCAGTGCTCCCGTACCCTTGCCGTGAACCACGCGAACCGATTTCAGATGGGAAATATAGGCATCATCCAGATATTTATCTAATAAAGCAACCGCTTCATCTCCTGTCTTACCCAGTAGATTGATTTCTGGAGATATGGTAGCAGCTTTTCCAAATCCGCCACCACCGGTCTTTCGTACCGGCCCCTTCTTTCCGGTGCTAGAACCGTCATCATTGATTAAAACCAGGTCACGAATATTTACATTGGAAGTAAGAATACCCATTTGAACCTGAAGATTGCCCCTGGCATCTGGCAGGGTATGAACAGTTCCGGTGAGATTCATGGAAAGAACCTTCACAGAATCTCCAACGCGTAATTTCTTAGGAACCTGATGGTTGGAAGGAGCCGTTTTTTTCTTAGTGCCCACAGCAGCTTGTGCCTGGGACAGCTTCTTTCCTACAGCGGCTCGTTCCCGCTCCATCGCTGCCATATCAGGCATAGCTTTGCCATATTTATGAAAATTACGAATGGTTTCATCCGCTGTATCCTTGGCGTTCTTTAAGATGGTAGCAGCCTGCATATTGGCATCTTCAAGAATACGGTTCCGTTGCGTATCTAATTTATCCTGTCGTTCATCCAAAGAACGGCGTATTGCAGCTATTTTATCCTTTTCGCTTTGAATTTGTCTCCGGTCGTTCTCCATAGCAACGCGCTTCTGCTCCAAATCTACTAGCAGGTCTTCAAAAGATTGATCATTTTCATCCATTTGAGCTCTGGCAGAATCAATAATATCACCAGCCAGACCCAGCTTCTTAGATATGGCAAAGGCATTGCTTTTTCCAGGAATTCCAATGAGCAGGCGATAAGTAGGGCTCAAGGTTGCCAGTGAGAATTCACAGCATGCATTTTCCACCCCAGGAGTGGTCAGGGCATACACCTTCAATTCACTGTAGTGGGTGGTAGCCATGGTGCGAATCCCCCGTTGATGCAGCCTGGAGAGAATGGCAGTTGCAAGAGCAGCACCCTCTGCCGGGTCGGTTCCTGCACATAGCTCGTCAAAAAGAATTAAGGCATTGTCACTGTTTGCGACTTCCTTTAAAATGTGCACAATATTTGTCATATGAGAAGAAAAGGTACTTAAGGACTGCTCAATACTTTGCTCATCTCCAATATCTGCAAACACTTCATGGAAAATAGCTAACTGACTTCGATCCAGAGTAGGGATATGAAGCCCTGCCTGCCCCATAAGCGTAAGAAGCCCGCAGGTTTTTAAGGATACCGTCTTACCGCCGGTGTTGGGACCTGTGACAATTAATAAGTTAAAATCTTCTCCCAAACGTAAATCAATGGGAACCACCTGCTTTGGATTTAAAAGAGGATGTCTTGCTCCTCGCAGATGAATGATGCCCTGGGTGTTAAATATAGGGGCAACGCCATTCATTTCCTTGGCAAGCATTCCTTTGGCAAAAATGAAATCCAATTCCGATAATATGTCAAAGTTTTGCTTCATTTCTTCTACATGTTCTGCTACAAGATTACTGAGATTACTTAATATTTTCTCGATTTCCTCTTCTTCTTGCAGCTGCAGCTCACGCAGCTGATTGTTCAGATTCACCACAGCCATTGGCTCAATGAAAAGAGTTGCTCCGGTAGAGGACTGATCGTGAATCATACCAGCCACCTGATTCTTAAATTCCGCACGTACTGGAAGACAGTAGCGGCCATTTCGCATCGTAATGACACCATCTTGAAGATAGCCACGGGTTGTGGTATTGTTCAGCATGGTATTCATTTGTGAACGGATGCGTTCGTTGGTGCTGGCCATGGAGCGACGCACATTCTTAAGTCCAGGACTGGCATCATCTGCGAATTCGTCCTCGCCGATAATACAGTGGCGAATCTCCTCACATACAGGAGTTAAGGGCTCTAGTGCAAGGAAGAAGTCATCCAGGGAATCTTTGGCTTCGTCTTCCCGTTCCCTTCGACCATAGGATTTGGCACGCTTGGCAACCTCTAGAAGGGATGCAACACGAAGCAATTCACTGGAATTTAGTACACCACCGATTTCCAGACGCTTTCCATAGAGACCTACATCATGACTTCCCCGGAAGGAAATGGAGCCTTTCTTGAAAATACGTGTAAGGGCATCACTGGTTTCTTTTTGCATTTTCTCAATTTGTGACTTATCATAAATGGGAAGCAATTCCTGGCAGTATTTCAGTCCCTGTTCGCTGGTGGCATAATGCATCAGCTTTTCTATTATTTTGTTGTATTCTAATGTGTATAATGCTTTCTTATTCATACCAAGTATTATACAAGAATTGGCTGTGAAATGAAACCCATAAACTGGTTGCTTATCCCGGAAATGACACGTATAATGGAAAAGAGCAAAACAAAGCAATAGAATGGAGAAAAGAATGAAGTATATTGAAACCCTTTGTGAAGGGGAAAGAATTAGTGAAATTTATTTATGTAAAAAAAGAATGTCAGCATTAACCAAGGCTGGAAAACCATATGAGACGGTAATTCTACAGGATAAAACGGGAACACTGGAAGGAAAAATCTGGGAACCAGGCTCTCTTGGCATTGATGATTTTGACGATTTGGATTACATATGGGTAACTGGAGATGTAACCTCCTTTCAGGGAGCCAACCAGTTAAATATTAAGCGAATCAGAAAAGCACAGGAAGGGGAATTTATTCCTGCAGACTACCTTCCCTGTTCTGAGAAGGATGTGGATTTGATGTATGAGGAGCTGTTGGGAATGATTGCCAGCATTAAAGCTCCTTATATGAAGAAATTATTAGAAAGCTATTTTGTAGAGGATGAAGAATTTGCCCAACAATTCAAATTCCATTCCGCAGCAAAAAGCGTGCATCATGGATTTGTTGGTGGACTGTTAGAACACACCTTAAGTGTAACGAAAAATTGTGATTTCTTTGCCTTAAATTATCCAATGTTAGACCGGGATTTACTACTTACTGCAGCAATGTTTCACGATATTGGTAAATTAACAGAGCTGTCCCCATTTCCTGCAAATGATTATACCGATGAAGGTCAGCTGTTAGGTCATATTATGATTGGTGCACAGATGATTTCAGAACGTATTAGAACCATTCCGGATTTCCCGGTATTAAAGGGAAGAGAGCTGGTACACTGTATTCTTGCACATCATGGTGAATTAGAATATGGCTCACCGAAAAAGCCGGCAATTATTGAAGCAGTAGCGCTTTCCTTTGCTGATAATATTGATGCCAAGATGGAGACCATGAAGGAAGCATTATCAGCCACACCAGAGCATAACACACAGTGGCAGGGCTATAATCGTTTGTTTGAAAGTAATATTAGAAGAACCAGTGAGGACTAATTAGCATATGAACAAAAATGATACATTTACCATGACAATTGAAGATATGGGAACCAACGGAGAGGGCATTGGGAAATATCAGGGGATGACCTTCTTTGTAAAGGATGCAATCATGGGAGATGTCATTTGTGCCAGCGTGACCAAGCTGAAGAAGAACTATGGCTATGCCAGGTTAGTGAAGGTTCTAACCCCATCTGCTGACAGGGTAGAGCCTATGTGCCCAATCGCCCGTCCCTGTGGAGGGTGTCAGATGCAAAGCCTGTCCTATGAAAAGCAGTTAGAGGTGAAGCGAGACAAGGTTTATAACAATTTGCATCGCATAGGAGGCTTTTCTCAGGAGATATTAGATCAGGTCTTTGAACCGGTGATTGGAATGGAACAGCCCTTTCATTATCGAAATAAGGCACAGTTTCCAGTGGGACGAAATCGGGATGGACAGATTGTCATGGGCTTTTATGCAGCTAGAACCCATAGCATTATTCCAGCAGAGCAGTGCTATTTAGGGGTTCCTGTTAACGAAGGAATCCTTCAGATTATTAAGAACTATATGAATACGTATCATGTTCTTCCCTACGAAGAGGAAACCGGCAAGGGACTGATTCGTCATGTACTGATTCGATATGGATTTACCAGTAAGGAAATCATGGTGTGTCTTGTAATCAATGGTACGACAATTCCCCAACAGGAGCAGTTATGCCAGGAGTTAAGTAAGCTGGAAGGCATGACCAGTATCGTATTAAACAGTAATCAGGAACGAACCAATGTGATCCTGGGAAAAGAAACTCATTGTATCTGGGGACAGGATTATATTACAGATACCATTCATCAGGTTCATGAGAAGGATGGAAGCTTTGTTCCAACCGGTGTTCAGGTAGAGTTCCAGATTTCTGCCCAGTCCTTCTATCAGGTGAATCCTATTCAGACGGAGCGACTATACAGCACAGCTTTAGAATATGCAGCCCTGACCGGTAAGGAGACCGTATGGGATTTGTACTGTGGTATCGGAACCATTTCTCTCTTTTTGGCCAAAGAGGCAGGTCGTGTCTATGGGGTGGAGGTAGTACCACAGGCCATTGAAGATGCCAGAAGAAATGCAGCCTTAAATCAAATTGATAATGCCAGCTTTTACGTAGGAAAGGCTGAAGAGGTACTGCCGGAATTCTACCAGCATTGGGAACAATTCCAAGACGCCGTGGAAGCAAGTGATTCGGCAAAGCACCCAGATGTGATTGTGGTAGACCCTCCAAGAAAGGGCTGTGATGAGAAATGTCTGGAAACCATGGTGAAGATGCAGCCTCAGCGGATTGTGTACGTAAGCTGTGATTCAGCCACCCTGGCCCGCGACCTGCACTACCTGTGTCAGCAGGGCTATGAACTGCGCCGGGTTCGCCCAGTGGATCAATTTTGTCATAGTATGCATGTGGAGACAGTTGTTCTTCTGTCCCAACAAAAACCGAGTGATCGAATTGAGG
>CAZYYO010000115.1:0-5480 GCA_964650965.1 uncultured Lachnospiraceae bacterium
TTCAAAAAAAATTGCGGTATGTCCGCAAGGTCATACCGCAAAAAACATTTCAATTAATGGTTACTCTACCAGTCCCATCATACTTGGAAGTCCCATGGACAATCCGGAAATATAGGTTACTGCCAGAAGAATTACAAATAATACTGCAAAGTATGGTATCAATCGCTTGGTTACCTGTTCAATGCTAATGCCACTGATTCCGCAGCCTACAAACAGTACCGAGCCTACCGGAGGCGTAATATTACCCAGGCACATGTTAAAGATTAACATAACACCAAACTGAATGGCTGACATTCCCAGTCCCTGTGCAATTGGCAGGAAGATTGGGGTGAAAATCAAAATCGCCGGTGTAATATCCATAAACATTCCAATTACAAGTAAAATTACATTCATTAATAAGAGAATAATGTATTTGTTATCAGACAAAGATGCAATACCGCTGCTGATTGCTGCTGGAATTCCTGAGTATGCCATAACAAAGGACATCGCTGAGGATGCTGAAATCAGAAACAGAATAACGCCACTGGTACATGCACTTTTTAACAATGTCTGCATAAAGGATTTCAAGGTAATGCTCTTATAACAGATGGACAAAATCAGGCAGTACAGAACACACACACCTGCTCCTTCTGTTGCAGTAAAGATTCCTGCCACAATTCCACCAATAACAATGACAATAAGAAGTAAGCTTGGAATTGCCTGTAAGGTTACCTGCAACGCTTCCTTTCCCGGCATTCTTCCGGTGGTTGGATACTTATTCTTCTTGGCATAGATAAACGCTACAAGCATCACACCTAATCCCATAAGAATTCCTGGAATATAGCCTGCCATAAATAATGCAGAGATGGATACGCCACCTGCAACAGTTGAATATACAATAAATGCACTGGTAGGCGGAATCAAAAGTCCCGTTGGAGCACTGGCAATATTTACTGCTGTTGCAAATGCAGGGTCATAGCCTTCTTCCTCCTGAATGGGATAGATACATCCACCCATAGCAGATGCTGCTGCAACAGAGGAGCCGGATAATGCACCAAATAACATGTTTCCCAGCACATTTGCCTGTGCTAAAGAGCCTGGAATCCAGCCACAGAAAATCTTGGCGAAATTCACCAGCCGCTTGGCTATTCCACCGTTGTTCATAAGGTTACCTGCCAGAATAAACAGCGGTACAGCCAGCAGTGAAAAGCTTTCAATACCGCTGTTCATTTTCTGCATGGTGATAAATGTAATCTGATCCCAGGATAAGGATGACATTGCTGTTACTATGGATGAGATAACAATACTTACGGAAATAGGACATCCAAGGAACAATAAAATTCCAAATACAAGGAACAGGATAATGGTGGTTAATACAATATTCATTATTCATTTCCTCCTTCGATTGTAATTCCAGTGACATCCTCATAGATATTAATAATCTGTGCCACAATGATAAATATACCGGAAATTGGTGCAATGGCGTACACAAGACTTCTTGGAATTCCCAAAAGTGCAGAGAATTCTCTGGTAGCACTCATAGCAAGCTTATAGCCACCAATGGTAATTACTAATAATGCAAATAACAGGATAAGTCCGTCGATAGCAATCATCAGAACCTTCTTCTTCCCTGGTGCCAGCTTGTCCCGTACTAATCCCAAGGACATATGCTGTCTGGTAGAGAAGGCATAGGCTGCTCCGATAAAGCCTGTCCAGATAAGGAAATAACGAACCAGCTCCTCGGTAAATGCTGCCGGATTATTTAAGACATATCTGGTAAATACCTGGTACAGCACCAGAAAGGTCATAATGGTAAGTAAAATGGCTGCAAACCAGGATAACAGGAAATTCATAACTTTTTTGATTTTTGTAAATATCTCTGCCATGGTTTATTCCCCCTTTACCTTTTCAATAATCGTAAGTAGCTGATCTACTCCAGCATACTCCTTGCGATACTCTTCTACCATGCTGCTGGTTGCTGCACGGAAAGCATCCTTGTCCACATCATCTACGAAGGTTACCCCCATATCTTCTGCTTCTGCAATCGCCTGTTTTGTTGCCTCATCCCATGCGATTTTATGGCTTTCTGTAGATTCATAGGCTGCATTTAAAATAATTTCTCTATCTTCTTCACTAATGGTATTCCAAACCTTGGCACTCATTACCAGAACGTCAGGAATCATGGCATGCTCGTCGTAAGAGTAATATTTACAAATCTCTCCATGCTTTCCAATGGTCAGTGCTGTCTCGTTGTTCTCTGTTCCATCAATGATTCCTGTCTGAAGTGCAGTATATACATCTCCATAGGACATTGCCACTGGAATGCCGCCTAACGCCTTCAGCATATCTGTCTGGGACTTCATATCCTGAACACGAATCTTCAAGCCCTTCAAATCTTCCGGTGTACGAATAGCCTTATCCTTGGTATAGAAGCTTCTGGCTCCTGAGGTGTAATAGGTTAAGGTTACAAAGCCATCATCCTCTGTAGATAAGAAGAAATCTCTCATCTGGTCAGAATCCATAACATTGTAGAAATCCTGGGTGTCATCGAAAATGTAGGGCAGACCAAAGGTATGGTATGCATCCTCGTAGGTTGCCAGTCCCGGTGCAGAAATCTTGGTCATAGACACAACGCCTGCCATCAGCTGCTCCATAGATTCTGTCTCAGAGCCCAGCTGTCCATTAGGATAAATCTTAATCTGTACTCTTCCCTGGGTACGCTCCTCCACCAGCTGTGCAAATTCTGTCATTGCGATATGAACAGAATGTGTCTCACTTAACCCGTGAGACAGGGTCAGTACCAGCGGATTTTCCGCGGTTGCCGTCTCGCTGCTTTCCGCGGTTGCCGCTCCACATCCTGTGAAACATCCAACGACCAATGCCAGCGACAGCATAAGTGCAATTACTTTCTTCATGTTCGTCCCTTTCTGTCCCGGCAATGAAGGCCGGGAACTTCTCCTTACTATTTATTTGTTACATTCCAATTAAATCGAATGCTTCATACGAAATAATGACCTGATAATTCTGCTTGATATTCTTATATTTAACCTGAACAGACTTTAAGGTCTGGCTGTAATACCAGCCTTCACTGGCCTCTTCGAACTTTCTTCGATGAAGGAAATGTTCCAGTGTCCTGCCATCTACCTGAATCCAGAATGGTGCTTTCTCTCTGTGAATCACATCCAGATACATGTCCTCTACCGTAGACGTATAATTGCCACTGTACATAATATCCAATACAGTACGCTCTCCAGTGGTCATAACAATTTCCGTCTTCTTATATCCTTCCTGCTGATAATCCATGGTGAGCCCATCATCCTCATACATGGTAAATCGATTATCCTTGTCATCTGCAATCAGTAAATGAATACCGGTAACCTGCTCCTGCTTTAAATTCATCATCTGATTTAATGCCATTGGAATAATCGCTCCACCCCGTACATACATAGGAATACTGCTCATATCTACTTCCTGGCTGATGGTCTGTCCACCCAGATAACATGCCCTGGTATAAAAGTCGTAGAACACTTCATTTTCCGGTAAATACACGTCTCGCAGGGTCTGCCCCTTCTCCACTACATTTGCCACAAGAAGAGAATCTCCACACATGAAATCAACGCCGGTATCGTAGCAGTTTGCATCCTCCTGGAAGACAGCAAACATGGCCTGCATCATAGGAATTCCGGTTTCATGAGAACGCTCTAAAAGAGAGTATAAATATGGAATCAGGCGATAACGGAATTTAATTGCATTTCTTACATTTTCCTTCTGATTGGAATACATCCATGGTTCTGTTACTGTATTATCTGTATTGGTAGAATGGATGGAGAATCTTGGTTGGAAGATTCCATTTTGAATCCAGCGAACCATTAATTCCTCTTCCGGTGCCGGTCCAAAGAATCCGCCAATATCACAGCCGTGATTGCTGACACCTGATAATCCCATTCCAAGAATGGTTGCAATGTTATATTTCAAAGAATCCCAGTGAGTCAGGTTATCCCCAGCCCAGGTTTGTGCATATCGCTGAATTCCACTGTGACCGGAACGGCATACGATATAAGGTCTGGTATTTTCGAAGGTCTCATGAATGGCTTCCTCTGTAATATGACACATGATGTTACTCATATTGGATTTCAGCTGACCAATGGTTCCACCTTTTCCTTCAAAATAACATCTGGCATCCTTATCCACCATACTGTCGTATTCGCAGTTATCATTCCACACAGAGCTGGTTCCATACTGAAGGACATTTTCCTTAAGCATTTCCTTCCAGTAGGTTCTTGTGGATTCCCTGGTGTAATCAATAAACATTCCTTTACCGCCCCACCAGGTTCCAATACCAGGCTCATTCTTCTCGCTGTCTAAAACGAACATATCCTTATCCTTCATTTCCTGAAGCTTGGGATGAACAAGAAGCATACCCGGCTTTACATTTGGAGATACGCTAATGCCTCGCACATCCATCTGGTGGAAGAAATCCTTAGGGTTCTTGAAACGCTTCTTATTCCAGGTAAATACGCACCGCTTGATTCCCTCCTGGGTCTCAATGGCACAATATCCACTGGATAGCTGGAATCCATCTACCGGAATTCCTTCTTCTCTGGTAGTGTCGATAAATTCAGCGATTGCATCGTCACAATCTGCCTCCAGCTCTGGATAATACATAGAAGAGCCAAGATACCCTAATGCATATCTGGGAAGCAGGGCAGATTTTCCTGTAAGATCTGTGTAGCCTTCAATCACATCATTTACCTTGGGTCCTGCAATGAAGAACAGGTCAATATCTCCGCCGTCTGCACGATATCTGCTATGACGCTTCCAGTAATTACTCTTCTCACGACCCATATCGAAATCACATTCATAGGTGTTGTGATAGAAATATCCTACTGCCTTCTTTGTAGTTTTATTTAATTTAATATAGAAAGGAATATGCTTGTATAAGGAATCTGTCTCCTTGGCATTGTAGCCCATGGCATCCTTAGGGCTCATGTTCATGAACTTCTCAGCCTTGTTAATCTCTCCGCTCTTCTCACCAAAGCCGTAGAAGCAATCATCTGCTGCGATTTCACTGGTATGAATGCTGCGGTTATTGCTGTCCTTCTGGTAAGCCAAATCTACAATATCAGCGTGGATCTGAGTTCCTTCATGATCATAGATGCAGATGCGGAAGGGTTCCTTCTCAATCTCCACTCGCAGCTCTTTTCCCTGAATCACTGCCATGTCAGTTCCATCCATTAAGGTCGCCTGTGCCACCTGAATTCTCTTACGATAATCCTTCAGGTAGTCATCCATGCGGTCTTCCCATGCGGTCATAACCAAAGAATAAGACTCCTCTGCAAAATCCCCATCAAAGCCTGCACGGATTCGAATAATCTGATCTGTCATAAACCAGATGCGAATCTCCACACAGTTGGTTTCAACTGCATAATAATTCTCTCTTGCTGTTACTGCCAATGCCTTCTCACATACCTTCATCATATTCTCCTTTTGTTAATTATTTA
>CAZYYO010000116.1:0-5456 GCA_964650965.1 uncultured Lachnospiraceae bacterium
GCGCCCTTTCGGACAAACGGTTTTCAAGACCGCCTCGTTATGACCACTTCGATACTTCTCCATGTTGTGCTCTTTTTCGGCACGAATAAGATTCTACCATTTAATATTATCCATGTCAATATGGTTTTTCATTTTTTCTTTGTTCTAAAATACTTTCCCCTATTAAGAGGTCTTCGGGTGTTGTTACTTTTATATTTTCATAAGAGCCTTGAATCAATTTCACCTTCTGGCTGGTCATTGTTTCTACTACCATAGCATCATCCGTTACTGTGATATTATCCAGCTGCATCAGAGCTTCATAAGCCTGCTTCACAAGTTGATAAGAAAAGCATTGAGGCGTTTGAATCATCCACAAACGATCTCTAGGAGGTGTCTCCATTGCATTTCCGGCATCATCTACTAATTTAATCGTGTCCTTCACCGGCATTCCAGTCACACATGCTTTATATTGTTTTGCTCCATCCATACCACGTTTAATGATATCCTGGGTAACAAACGCTCTTGCTCCATCATGAATTAATACATAGTCTCCGCCAACTACTTTTAGCCCCTGATAAACAGAATGATAGCGTTCGCTCCCTCCCTCTACAATATGGGAGACCTTCTTTATATGGTATTTTTCTACAATCTCTCGAGCGCAATAATCAATTTCTCCTGGGGCTACCACCAGGATAATTTCGTCTACTGAACTGTCAGTAAAAGCCTTTAGTGCGTAATACACTAATGGCTTACCTTTTAATAGAAGATACTGTTTCGGTATATTCTGTTCCATTCGCCTGCCTGCTCCGGCTGCCAATACAATTGCTGAATAACGATCCATCTTATTTTTCTCCCAGTTTTAGATTTGGCACTGCGTTTAAATCCCATCCGTCTCGTTGTCCATTTACATAATCATAATATGCTGCCACTCCAATCATAGCAGCATTATCTGTACATAAGATTGGTGATGGATGATAGAATGCAACCCCTTTGGTCTTGCACGCCTGTTCCATGGCTTGTCTAAGTGTTCCGTTGGATGCAACACCCCCTGCAATTGCAAACTTATCCATCCCATACTCATCCATTGCTCTTGTCGCATGATCTACTAGTGAGTCAATGACTGCCTTTTGAAAGGATGCAGCAATATCTGCCTCATTTATTGGCATTTCTTTCATTTTGCAACCGTTAATATAATTTAACACAGCAGATTTCAGTCCACTAAAGCTAAAGTCATAGGGTCCATCTGCAATTTTAGCTCTTGGAAAAAAGATTGCATCCGGATTTCCTTTTTTTGCCTTCTGCTCAATTTTAGGTCCACCTGGATATCCCAGGCCAATTGCTCTTGCCACTTTATCAAAGGCTTCCCCCGCTGCATCATCCCTGGTTCTTCCTAAGATCTCATATTTACCATAATCCTGCACCTTAACTAGATGGGTGTGTCCGCCTGATACTACCAAGCACAAAAATGGAGGCTGTAGTTCCTTGTTTTCTATATAATTGGCACTAATATGTCCTTCTATATGATGTACTCCTACCAGTGGAATATTTCTTGCGAAGCTAATTGCCTTCGCCTCTGCCACACCCACTAAGAGCGCTCCAACCAGTCCCGGACCATAGGTCACACCAATGGCATCCATATCATCTAATGTGTTACCAGCATCTTCTAGTGCCTGGGTTATAACCTGATTTATTCGTTCTATATGCTTTCTAGATGCTATTTCCGGCACAACACCTCCATATAGTGTATGAAGTGGAATCTGTGTAGATATCACATTACTTTTCACATCTCTTCCATTTACAACAACTGCTGCCGCCGTCTCGTCACAAGAGCTTTCTATGGCAAGAATGCGCACTTCGTCCTTATTGGTCATCTGCATCTCCTTCCGTCAGCTGGAATGCCAGGATTTTCCACCTGCCGTCTTCGTCCTTTCTTAATACATATTCCTCATATGTTCTACTGTAATTACTTCCCTCAGAGCAGAAATAGTATGCATTAACATATGCACACTCATCCCCATCTACTGTTTTATAAACTACATCACTACTATCACTGACCCTGGACTGTAGAATCTTCTTATCCCGATTCTTATAATCCTCAATCTCTGTCTTTAAACTCTTCACGTAAGCATCTCTAGGATTGTATCCTAGCAAATCTTCATCCAACAGAATGCGAACCCGATCCACCATATCTTCAAATTCATCTTGGGAATACTCTTCCTTATAAAAACATGTAATATAGCGGTTGTACCACTTCACCACCTCTCGCGGTGTCGCCGGATATTTATTGGCAAAATTTTTCGTCGTCAATTTCTGCACTTCTGTAAGCTGGGTCGTCTCTTCATTCGACTTATTATCATTCTTATGAGACAAGTAATAATAATATCCAACCACAATACCTATGCATAGGACTGCCGCAACAATAATTCTGATTGCCTTTTTCATGGTTACTCCTCCTGGAAGTCTAATTCTACCGTCTTTCCATCTTTTCCAAGGAATGATTTTGCAAAGATACTGCGCACCTCTTCCATGTATGATTCCCCCCGCACCAGTGATGGGCTGAAATGAGTCAGCCACATTTCTTGCACATGGGCACTCTTAGCCATTTTTGCTGCCTCATAAAAAGTCATATGCTTATATTGTTTTGCCTTCGCAATTTTTTCTTTCTCAGCATACATTCCTTCACAAATAAACAAATCTGAATTTTCTGCTGCAGCAACAATACGTTCTGTAGGTCTTGAATCTGTGCAATAGGTAACCTTAATTCCCTTTCGATCTGGGCCCATTACCATATCTGGTGTATAGATCACACTATCCCACTCTACCGTATTTCCTTTTTGGAGAGGATTCCACAACTTCTGCGGAATACCATTTTTTACAGCTGCATCTACATCAAATCGTCCTGCTCTTGGAATTTCAATTGCATAGCCATAACACGTAACATTATGATTCACGCGAAATGCATGAATATGATATCCGTGAATTACGATTTCTTCTTCCGGCTGCTGTAATTCAATAAATTGAATTTCAAAAGGCAGCTCCGGTGCAATCGTCCGAAGTGCATTGACCACTCGTTCTAGTCCCTTTGGTCCAATCATAGTTACTGGTTGGGTACGGTCTGCATTTCCCATCGTAAGCAGCAATCCCGGAAGTCCACTGATATGATCCGCGTGATAATGGGTAAAGCAAATGGTATCGATTGGCTTCGCACTCCATCCCTTTTCCTTCATTGCAACCTGTGTTCCTTCACCGCAGTCTATCAGCAAATCACTTCCATTATATCTTGTCATTAAAGATGTTAACCATCTATTTGGCAGGGGCATCATTCCCGCTGTACCCAATAAACACACATCTAGCATCCTATATTTCTCCCATCTGTCTTTCTTTTATTCTGTAGCTGGCTGCAACACCTGTGCCACCATCACCATTGCGGACTCCGTCGGATTTTGATAAAAGTCCCTACGGGTTCCTACTGGGACAAATCCCATATGTCTGTATAAGGAAATTGCACTTTCATTGGATTGACGAACCTCCAAATAAATATGGGATACCTGCATTTTTTTTGCTTCAAGAAAGATTTCCTGCAGCATTGTTTGGGCAATATGTTGTCTTCTGTACTGACAATCCACCGCAATTGTAGGTATCTCTCCCTCATCAAACGCAAAATACATCAGTGCATATCCTACAACCTTATTATCTGCTTTCGCTGTAAGAAAAACCACCTGCTCCATCTCGTATGCATCCTGAAATGACTGAAGTGACCAGGGTTTTGAGAAGTTATCCTTCTCAATTTCTGCTACAGCCTCCAGCTGGTTTTGCTGAGCTCTCTCTATTAAAATATCCAATGACTACTCCTTCGACTCCTGCTTTTCTTTTTCCAAGCGTTCCCGTTCTGCCTGGGATAGTCTTAAATAATCAGGGCGGAATGTCTCTGCAGTCTGTTGTTTATTCTGCTGCATATAAATTCTTCCTAAAGCTGCCACTGCTCCTGCTCGTTGTTTGTTCATGTGGGCCGGTGCATAACGATATGGCACTTGACAATATTGGGAAATATATTCTGAAAACACAGCCACTCCATCTCCCAAAAATGTTACCGGCTGCTTTCTCTGATTAATTTCATCCACAATGACAGCGATATCCACAGCACACTGTGGCACCTCTGTTATCATGGTATCATTTTCAAAACGATACAAGCCTGTATATGTTTGATTTCTTCTGGCATCCATAATAGGACAAACCATCCCATCATTTCCCCACATATTGTAAGCCAGTCCTTCTACCGTCGGCACTCCAATTAATGGCTTATCCAGTGCCAGTCCCAGTCCTTTTGCTGTTGCTGTCCCAATGCGAAGTCCTGTAAAGGAACCTGGTCCTCCCGCAACCGCAATACCATCAATTGTGTTAAGATCTAATTCTATCATATCCCGTAATTCATCCAACATAGGAAGTAATGTCTGGGAATGTGTCTTCTTATAGTTAATTGTGAATTCTCCCAGTAGATTGTCATCCTCAACGATAGCCACACTGGCAACCAGACCGGAACTGTCAATTCCTAATATCTTCATTTATGATACCTCATTTATTGTAATTTTCCGATAATCAAACCCTTTTTCCAGGTCTTTTTCAATAGAAATCTCCGTTCGTTTATCCGGAAGAATTTCCTCGATTAGGTTAGCCCATTCAATTAAGCAAAGTCCGTCCCCATAAATATAGTCTTCATAACCTATTTCATCCATTTCTTCCACGTCACCGATGCGGTACACATCAAAATGATAGAACGGAATTCTTCCACTGTCATATTCCTGAACAATGGTAAAGGTAGGACTGCATATTGGTTCATCAATACTTAATCCAGCAGCAATCCCCTGGGTTAAAACCGTCTTACCCACACCCAGGTCTCCAATTAAAGTATATACTTGTCCCGGTACTGCCTTTTCTCCAAGGCTCTGTCCCAGCTGTAATGTTTCTTCTGGTGAAAATGTCTCGTAAACCATACTACTCCCATTTCAAATGTAATCGATATGCTTCTACTTTCTCTACAAAAACCTGTTTCATTGCACTATATTGTTCCTGAATACACCGCTTTGGAATGATGTACGCATTTACTTTATTGCTATAGATTAACAAATTACTTTTCGTTGTTACAATTTTGTAGATGCCATCCCATGGAAGCAGGGCCTGTTCTTCACTTGCGTCACTTGTAACCTGGATTCCTTCTTCTGTCAACTGATAATGCAAGGTGCTCTGAAGAACGTCAGACAATGCCACCTGTTGCTTGGAACGCAGCTTCAAGTTTAAAGGCATAAAGAGTAAAAAAACAACTCCCAGACATACGTACACCATGGAATCTGTAAAATCAATATCTCCATAAGTAACTGCTGTCACAATAAAAATAATACAGGCTGCAACAATAGAAATAATCCCTTGTCCTGCTGTATATGCATGATACATATTAAAACGATACATGTCCCCATCATTAA
>CAZYYO010000117.1:0-5424 GCA_964650965.1 uncultured Lachnospiraceae bacterium
ATCATGGTGTAAAAGTAATAAAAAAATCCGTCCATTGGTTTCCTCTAAGGGGTGCGTTTGTTATTGTGGGGCTTGGGTTATTTGGCTGTTGTTGTGAATTGAATTTTTCCAGTCAAATTTTTAGTTTTAATTTCATCTACACATTGATCATCTGTACCTTCAATCCAAACATACATTACAACTTTATGTGCAGTTGTATCATTAGCGTTTATTGTAAATAATTCATCAGAAACGTTCGTTCCACTATTAAATTGGAATGTCGTAGAATTTTGTGTAATATCAGGTGTTACTGCGTAATTATCTGCAAGACTGCTTGGGGCTTTTGTTCCCGTTTTATCATCAATATCATTATTAGGCTCAAATATTTTCCAATTATTAGAATCAATCTTAAACGCAACTCTTAAAGCTCCTCCTCCATAGGTAGGATTTGCACAGCTTAGTTTTGTACCATTAGTACCACCTAAGAGGGAAACTCCCTGTGCTCCAGATGCTGTGGATTTCAAATAATAAGTATATGTAGCTACATAATTCTTTAATACAGTCACTTCGTTGTTGGTCTCAGTGAATAAGTTAGTTGTACTTGCCACCGTGTCTCCTGAATATACAGGTTTTTCAAATGTACCGAGTTCATGACAAGTTACCGGACTTAACATTTGGGTCGGATCTGTCACATTTATTTGATTTGCATATCCAGTACCCTCCTCTTTACTAATCTGTAACCCCTCTGTAGTAGAAGCTGTCATCGCAAGACCCTCAACTGATGGCTGATTCGACAACGTAAACCATGCATAGGTTGCTGTTGTCAGCAGACAGATAGATACCGCTACCATAGCGATAGAATTACGAATCTGTCTAAAGTCCCGCTTTCTTCCTGTCGTGCTTTCCTGATTTGTGTTTTGGTTGGTTTTTTGTTTTCTCATACTTTTCTCCTTACTAATTCCCTTCATTACTTGTTTCCTGTGTTCTGCTATTCACTGTTTATATTAATAGTTCATCCTAAAGAGTAGTTCAATGGTGCCGCCTAGGATATCATCCACACACTCGGGGTCTTCTCCCTCCAGCCAGCACACAATGGTATATTTATCTACTTCCTCTGGCTGAATCGCCTCTCTGGTTCCTGAGGTAATCACCTTAGTGGATTTAAATGGTGTAGTACTTAGCTGATAGCTTCCATCTGCTAGCTGTGTTTGCTGGGGACTTGCTGCCGCATCCTGAAATGGAAAATCATAATCTGATATCTGAATCTCCGGATTCCCTGTCGTAAGATTAGGAGCAGCATACATATTCTGGGTTCCGTTATAATACAACATGGTCCAAATAGCTTTATCAATTCCTTTGGTGGAATGTCGGATAGAGAAGTTATAATCATAGGTTCTCTGGTCACGACTGATATTCTTCACGTAGAAGGTATATGCGATGTAATTAGCACCGTAATGTTCTCCATCCACATTTGCCACATCCGGTTCAATATCGAAAATACTGATATTGTCTGCATTGTCAATGGCATGTCCCTTCAGCAGAACCTTTGGGTCTGAAAAATCCGGGGTGTTGCTTAATACCAGTGCATCCTGACCGGCATGGTCTAATCGAATAACGAATTCTCCGGCACCAGTATAGAAAGCCGCCATAACATAGCAGGCTACCAATACTACGCCAATGATTACAACGCCCTGCCAGGCTGCGGTTACACGGAAAATGCTTCTGGTAACACTTTTTCCTCCTACCCACCAGCTTCGAAACTTACGAAACAGCTTAAATCGTCCGGCTAGATAGGTCTGTATCCTGCCTGGAGGTTTGGGAGCTTTTTTATATTCACTTTTTGGTGGTCCCTTATCTGTATTTCTATGCTTTCTAATTTTCGGCATAATCTTCTACAAATTGTTCCTCCTCTTTGGACATTTCCCGCTCTCTGCCATTCATAATAACTTCCATATGGGAGATCTCTCCCTGTATCTCATGAAATGCCTGGGTTAATACGGGGTCATAATCCTTCCCTGCTCCATTTTCTATAATAGCAATGGCTTCTTCATGGGTCTTGGCCGCCTTATATGGCTTCCAGCACACCATACCATCATAGGTATCACAAATAGTACAGACTCTTGCCATAAATGGGATTTCTGTGCCCTGCTTTCCCTCTGGATAGCCTGAGCCATCCCACCGTTCATGATGATACAATGCCACCTGTCTAAAATATGGCATGATATTCTCTGGAAATATTGGGAAAAATACATTTTGCTCAGCCTTCAATACATTTATCGTATGATTTCTGATAATTTGTAACTCCTCCGGGGTTAATTTCTCAACTTTATTGTATATTTCCATAGGAATATAAGATTTACCAATGTCATGGAGCATGAAGATTTGCTGGGAATATTCCAGTATTTCTTCCTGTGGTGCCTGGGATATTAATGTCGTGCCCTGGGGCAATGCCCGAAGCAATGCAAAGTCATCCTCATAGATAGCTTCCATAAATTCCTGGGCATACCGTGACACCCGAAACATATGCATCCGCATTTCTCTTGGAATAGTACTATACAGACATTGAATCGTTGGAAATGCTCCTAATGTGGAGCTTTTCATCAGATTTTTATCCTTTACGAGCATAGCTCCTCCTTTTAACATCTTTCTAGTAAATCATACTTCATAATACCCTTTTGTTGACATAAATCAACAATTCCAGGGGAATTTTTTGATTTTCACAGATAATTCATGAATTTTCTAAAATTATCCATTTCCATAGAATTGTATCGTATTTAAAAAAGCCATTCCTTTTACTAAGGGATGACTTTTCTGATAATTGCATGAAAAATTAAATTTTATTGAGATGGTTACTTTCCTTTTATCGGAGTAATAGAGAGTGTATAGCCAAGTGGTGCTAGAATTTTTAGCAATGTATCGATCTGTGGTGTAGATTTCAGACTTTCCATTCTTGCTATTGCAGGTTGCTTTACTCCACTTAATTCTGCAAGTTCCCTCTGGGAATATCCCTTCTTTTCCCGTGCTTCAATCATCTTCCCAATAAGTTCCACTTCAAAATCAATTTTTCTTCTTTCCTCGGGTGAAACTCTGTTTTCATCTTCTAAATACTCTGCAAAGGTGTTAATATCCTTCATAATGTCTCATTCCTTTCCAAAAAATCCTTCAAGTTTCTTCGTGCTTTGTCTATTTCTCTTACAGGTGCTTTCTGTGACTTTTTTATATAATAATGGAGCAATATAAACTTATTATCCTTCCAACAGAAAAAGAATATACGATTTTTGAGAGGACGAAGCTCCCAAATACTTCCATCAACATGTTTCACAACCGGATTGCCAATTCGTGTTCCATACTCTGCAAGTGCTTTCAAATAAGCAAGAATTTTTCCCCTGTTTATTCTCGCCTCCTTACTAGTCAATGCTTTTTCTTTTAAACCATCAAGATAGTCAAGTATCTCCGAATTTCCATTTTTATCTTTGTAGAATTGTATTTCAAACATTGAATTTTCCTTTCTTTATGATAACTTATTTGTTATCTTTAGTCAACAAATATTATTTTTCTGCAACATTTTTTCATATAACATTCCATGGCAGCATGCATTGCGTGGATTAATTATATCATGATATACACCGAAAAACAACTATAAAGTATCTTAAATGGGTCAAAAAAAAGCCACCCACTAAGGGATGACTTCTCTCCGATAAATGTATCGGCGGTTATCACTATTTAAATATTCTAATAGCAAATGCTAAATATCCAGCTTCATCTGTATCTCTTCCTCCGCCTGTTGCTTGAACTCTTCTACCTGGACAGGGTTCAGCATGGGGAGCTCTTCTATGGAGGCAACACCGAAGGATCTTAAGAATTCCTCCGTAGTTCCAAACAGCATAGGCCGACCTGGTGCATCCAGCCGCCCCAGCTCGCAAATCAGCTGATATTCCACCAGCTTGCTTACTGCATGTTCGCAGGATACGCCTCGAATCTTCTCTATTTCTGACTTGGTGATAGGCTGCTTATAGGCAATGATGGACAGTGTCTCTAACAGAACATCTGTTAATACATATTTTCTTGGCTGCTTGGCAATGCGAATCAAATATTCATAAATATTTGGAGAGGTACACATCTGATAAGCACCATCTAATTCCGTGATTCTTACACCTCGTCCTTCGTTATCCCATCGCTGCTTCATGTCTTCTATGCAGGATATCACTTCCTTCTTATCTCTTCCAATGGCTTTGGCAATTCGCTCAGGCTCTACGGAATTGCCCATAACAAACAAAATCCCCTCAATTACAGATTCCATTTCCTCATCTGGAACTTGAGGCACTTCTTCCGTTGCGAGTGACTCTTCTGTTTCTGACACTTGTGCCTGTGTATTTATATCTTTTATTTCTTCCATATCTATATCTGTATGATTTTCCATTTCCATGCTCCTGTAATTCTTTCTATGTGGTTAAGCAGCCACCTTGGATTCAATCTGTATATCGTCAAAGGTGTTCTCCTGAGTAATGTTGATTTTACCGGATTTCATCAGCTCTAAGATAGCCAGGAAGGTTACAATTACTTCCATGCGACTGGTCTGTTTCTCTAACAGCTGGCGGAAGCTGAAGCGTCTGTGGTTCACGGCATAGTCTGACAAATATACCATCTTGTCATCTAAAGACACTTCTTCCTTCTCTATCTTACCGAACTTGGAACGAATAGGGTCAATCCGCCGTTCCTGTCTTCTTAATACTGCGTTAAAGATATCATTTAACTGATTTAAGGTAATATCTGATACCAATGCTTCTAAATCCACCGGTTCTTCATATGCCAGAACCTCTTTGGGGATGGTTGGAGCCTTGAACATTACCTTTGCTGCATCCACCTGACGATCTCGTAATTCATAAGAGATACATTTATACATCTTATATTCTAAAAGCTGCTGTACCAGCTCCGCTCTTGGATCCTCTTCCTCTTCTCCCTCTACCTCCTGGGCTGGAAGGAGCATTCTGGATTTGATATCAAGAAGTGTAGCTGCCATTACCAGAAATTCACTCATAACATTTAAGTCCTGACGCTTCATTTCCCGAATGTATTCCATATACTGGCTGGTGATTTCCACAATGGGGATGTCATATATATTTACTTTATTCTTCTCCAGCAAATGTAGGAGCAGGTCCAAAGGTCCCTCAAATACCGGCAGCTTTACATTTAATTCCATGTCTTACCTCTGAAATGATTTCTTTGTTATCTAGTACCTGAACATTATATCGGTTTTAGGCTGGTTTTTCAAGAACAAATACAATATTTAGTGTCTTTTTCCATAAGGGCACAACAATTAGTTGTTATATTCTATCTTTATTCTAATAAGATTAAGTAAGCACCTATTTGGAGTCCTTATGAAGTCTTTCTTATATACTCAAACTTCGCACATAGATTTTAGCTATGCACCTTGAAAATTCAATA
>CAZYYO010000118.1:0-5378 GCA_964650965.1 uncultured Lachnospiraceae bacterium
ATGTAGAAGATATTAGAAAAGCAAACGACATGGGCGTTATCTGTGGTGTTACCACCAACCCATCTCTCATTGCAAAAGAAGGAAGAGACTTCAACGAAGTGATCAAAGAGATTACCTCTATCGTTGATGGACCAATCAGTGGCGAAGTTAAGGCTACCACAGTAGATGCAGCAGGAATGATTGCAGAAGGAAAAGAAATCGCTAAGATTCATCCTAACATGGTAGTTAAGATTCCCATGACAGTAGAAGGATTAAAGGCAGTCAAAGCTTTAAGTGCAGAAGGCATTAAGACCAATGTAACCTTAGTATTTACTGCAAATCAGGCACTTCTTGCAGCAGAAGCAGGAGCAAGCTATGTATCTCCATTCTTAGGAAGATTAGATGATATCAGCCAGCCAGGTATTGACTTAATTAATACCATTGCTGAAATCTTCGATATCTACGGATATGAGACAGAGATTATTGCAGCATCTGTAAGAAATCCAATTCATGTAACAGACTGTGCATTAGCAGGAGCTGACATTGCAACTGTTCCTTACAGCGTTATCGAGCAGATGACCAAACACCCATTAACGGATCAGGGTATCGAGAAATTCCAGAAGGATTATATCGCAGTATTTGGCGAGTAATCCCTAGATTATTTCATACAACAAACAAAATCTCCCACTGCAGGCGGCATTGCTTCCTGTGGTGGAAGATTTTTTTAATCCTTATTTTGAGTAATACTGGCTTGATATTGGCGAGGCGTTTGCCCTGTCCATTTTTTGAAAACGGAACAATAGTAGCTGTCGGAGACGAAATGCAGTTGGTTGGCAATATCTTGTACAGAGTAGGTGGGCTTCCGAAGTAATTTTTTTGACCAATCTATCTTTCGCTGTTGAATATAGAGTTTAATAGAGATGCCATAGGAGGATTTAAACTTGGCAGATAGATAATAGGGCGTATATCCTAATGAGGCAGCCATGGTCTGTAAATCGATTTTTTCTACAAGATGGTTTTCAACATAATCTTTGATCTGAGAAACTAGCAAGGGTTCATGCTGGGATTGCTTCACCAGTTGGACACGTTCCAGAAATCGGGGATAAATGTCATTCATAATGGGGCGTAAAGTTTTAATATCAGCACATGCCTCTATGGCACAGATGATCTGATCGCACAGTGTATAGGAGGCTTCTGGAGATACTCCTCCAGCAATAGCGGAACGGCAGAGTAAAGTGGCGGTAATAAGTGATTCTGTTTTCATCTGGCGAAGGGGATCTCCTGGACATAGTACCCCCGATCGTCCATGGTAGCTTTCGGGTGCGGGTTGATCGAGACCGTGTTGCAGATTGTAGCACATTTGTTGTTCAAAATCCCAGGAATCATGAAGGTTGGAAGTATTTGTAACCCAATCTGCAACAGTTATTGTGACAGGGTGAATATAATCAAATGCAGAGGTAGGAACAACCTCCCCAGTAATAGCATATTGAAGTGAGCGGGCATAATTGACGATTTGTGATGTGCTGGTAACAGGAACTTTCTGGAGTAGACGAATCAGGTAACGTTGTGGAGGATTAGAATTCAGGTATTTGTCACGATTTTTTAATAGATAGGCCTCAGAAGTTTGAGAACTGATAAGAGGACCAAGTAATTCATATTGGCTATCTGTGAGGTGGCATGCCAACCACAGAAGATCCAGATTATCTACAATAATAGTGGGATGTATATGTTCTTGGAAATATACAAACATTTGTTGACAGCAATCGTTGTGGACAAAATTCTGGTAAAGAGGAATATAATCATCACCCACCCACTCCGTAATTTCCATGGCTCTTGTCATAGTAAAATGAGCTACTCCCTGTACTTTATATAACATATCCAAATACATCATGTGAGTATTCTAGTGCTGTGAAAAAGTCTCATTATCATTTTGCTTTAGTGTTTGCTTTTCCATGTCTGTGTCCTTTCTTTGTCTTCATAAAACAATGATAGATGAAAAATTTATAAAAAAAAGTAGTTATTTATATTGCGTATTATAAATGCATTTTATAATAATAGCAACTTAATTAAAGGAGGAGGTACTAAGATGAGAAGAAAAAGTAAAATGATTGCTTTAGGGATGGTAACAAGTATTGTGTTGGGGACAGTGCTTACAGGATGTGGTAAAAAAGAGGAATCCACAGAAGAAGGCAGAACAAATTATACTTGGATGATTGATAAGGAGCAGGATTCCCGCTTCTATGAGAACTATCAGGATGGACCAGTGCAGCAATATTGGATGAATATGGATTGGGATGCTGATAAGGATGGTGAAGGGAAAAAAATTTCTGTTGAATTCACTGCCCCCACTGCTGGAAGTGAGCAGGATTATGTAAATACTCTGTTGGCAACAGGAGAATATCCAGATGTTATGTCACTGAATTTTTCCAGTGAGTCTGCTGCACAATTATATGATGAGGGAATAGCCATTGATCTTACAGATTATATTGAGCAATATATGCCTAACTATAAAGCGTGGATTAAATCTCATCCGGGATATGATACTCGTCTATCAAACAATGTAGATGGAGAGCGTAAGTATATTCAATTGTATAATCTGTGTGATCAGGAGAATGAGCCATGGGGTGGATTTATTTATCGACGAGATTGGATTGTAAAATATGGTAAGAATCCTACAACTGGAGCAGCATTTACAGGAGGTTATGATGCAGATGGGAATTGGACAGATGATGTAGTATTCCCCAGTGGTGGAACGGATCCTGTCTATATTAGTGACTGGGAATGGATGTTTGATATCTTTGAGATGGCACTAAAAGGTGAGAAAATCAATGATGGATATGCTTTTTCACAAAGTTATTGCGGTTATGTAATGACTGGTGATGGCATCGGAGGATTTAATACCAATGCAACTTTATATATGGATGATGGAGTTGCCAAGTATGGAGCCAATAGTGATAATTTTCGAGCTTATGTAGAATGTATGAAAAAGTGGTATGAACAGGGATGGATGGATCAGAAATTTGAAGAACACGCCAGTGATATGTTCTATATGGTGGATTCTGCTAAAGTGTACTCTGGCAAAGTCGGAATGTGGTGGGGCACTGGAAGTCAATTGGCTGATCGCATGGATACAAGTAAGGGCGATACTTCTAACCCATTGCATGGCACTTATATGGCAGCAGCAGCTCAGCCTATTAATGATATCTATGGAGGGGAAGATGCCAAAGGCAAGGATCCTGTTGTATTCTATTCGGGAGGAATGGCAACCAGTGGAATTATACTTACCAACAAAGTTGAGGATAAGGACATTCCGACATTGTTGACAGCCATTGATTATCTGTATTCCACGGAAGGAGGACTTCTTCGTGGATTAGGCTTTAGCGATAAGCAGCAGGAGGAGATTCAGTGTGATTTATATAAGAAGTATGATTTAGAATGTGGATATTTTGTTGGAACAGAGGGAGATACCAGCACCTATACAATTAATACAAAACGAGAACTGGAGGATGGCTTGGTTGAGGCATCTACTGCTCAAAGATTAGTGGGAATTAATATTAATAATATGGATCACGGTTATTCTCAAAATGTACAAAGTTGTATGGAACAGTGGAAGAAGTATACGATTAGTGGCAGCATTACATCTGATTTGACCAGTCAGATTCCAGCCGATATGGCACAGGAGAATAGCACAATTAGTGCAAATATCAATACCTATCTAGCACAGGCAGTTCCTGAATTCATTACTGGAAAGCGTAATATTGATAGTGATGAGGATTGGAAGGATTTCTGTGACACAATTGAAGAATATGGTTCCCATACAATTGAAAATAATTACAATGAAGCACTGGGCAATAAATAGTAGGTTGCAGTTTGAGAATGGGGACTGATTGCAGGTCCCCTTTTTTATACCCAAAGCCTTATGAAGGGAGAAGTAAGAATGACAAAAAAAAGAAGGAAAAGGCATCAACATATCAACCGCCTAAAATCTCTTTGAAACATGATATGAAGAAGAACTGGCCAGTGTATTTAATGTTTTTGCCTCTCGCAATCTATTTTATTATTTTTAATTATATTCCAATGGCGGGTATTCTAATGGCATTTGAAAGATTTAGTGTCACAAAGGAATTATTTGGAAGTACCTGGGTGGGAATGAAAAATTTTGCAGATCTCTTTACGGGGGTGGCATTTACTACAGCACTTCGCAATACGGTGTGTATGGCCATATTACATCTTGTATTCGGATTTTTTCCACCAATTATCTTGGCAATAATATTTTCTGAATGCAAATGTAGACCGTTTCGTCGACTGGCACAAATATCTTCATATTTGCCTAATTTTATATCTGCAGTGGTAGTATGTGCTTTGGCAATTGAATTTCTTAAGGATACAGGTGCAGTTTCGGTAATGCTGACATATCTGGGTTTGCCCTCTCAGAATTGGTTGGCGAATGGACAGATTCCAGTCTTTTGGCTGATTTATGTGTTGATTGGGGTATGGATTGGCGCTGGGTATGGCTCGATTATATATACCACGTCCATTGCAAACGTAAATCATGATTTAAAAGAAGCAGCGGCACTGGATGGAGCCAATAGATGGGATAGAATTCGATATATTGTTATTCCTACCGTTATGCCCTTGGCAATGATGATGCTTACAATGTCTGTTGGAACCATTTTTATGGCTGGCTGGGATAAAGTACTGCTTTTATATATGCCAAAAACCTATAATGTTGCAGATGTACTTTATACTTATACTTATCGAATGGCATTTGGGGATACTGTGAACTTTGGACTTTCTACTGCATCTGGATTATTTCAGTCAATTGTGGGGACTATTTTGCTGATTGTATCTAATGCGTTGAATAAGAAGGCGACGTCCTTCGGACTTTTTTAGAGATGGAGGATAATGGAAGATGAAAACAAAGGAGCAAAGACAAATTGCCCGAGAAGACAAAAAAAAGAAAAACAAATAGCAAGAATAGAAGAATCAGGAAAACTTGGTATGGTAGAAAATCCTGGTATTGGTGGTAAAATAGCTGATGCTTGTATATGGTTATTTCTTGTTCTGGTAATTGCTGTGTCAGTGATACCATTATGGCATGTCATTATGGCCTCCCTATCTGATGGACGAGAATTATTAGGGCATGCAGGGATGGCTTGGCTGCCAGTTGGAAAACTCAATTTTGGTGGATATAGAATTTTGTTCCAGGATAAAGGGATTATTAGTGGATATGTTAATACCTTCATTTACGTTGCAGGAGGAACTGCCCTGGGATTATTGATGAATATAATGGCAGGTTATGTGCTGAGTCGTGATACGAAATTCAAAGCAGTCATGATATTATTTTTTGGTGTTAGTCAGTAACTGGGTCGTTATTTATAACCCAATTTCTAAATGAC
>CAZYYO010000119.1:0-5338 GCA_964650965.1 uncultured Lachnospiraceae bacterium
GAAAACAGATGGATAAATCAAGTGCTGTATATCGCAGAATGGATAAGACAATCATAAATGCTTTTATTGAAGTCTCTCAGGAGCTGCCTTTTGAGAAAATCACTGTACAAAAAATCGTTGACGCCGCATTAATCAGCCGCTATACCTTTTATGCACATTTTAAAGACAAATATGAGGTTGCAGAGCGAATCCAAAATGACCTTTATCAGGAATTTATGGATTTTATCAAGACCAAGATACCAGAGATGGATAACAAATTTTCAGATTTTTCCAAGCATTGGGAAGATATGGATATGCTAATTGGAGAATTCCAGCATAAACATGCTATGAAGACCCAATCCATTATTCATATTCACACGGAAACCATTCATTATTCCAAATGTATGAAATCATTTTTAATTGAAAACTATAAAGTAAACTTTCCACAGCATGAAAATGCAGAATTAGAAGCCAACATTTATGCCAATATGGCAATGGCAATTTCTGATTATTATACAGACCATGGTCGTTCCTCCAAAATAAATAAAAATGTAATATCCTCTGATATTTATGCCTTCTTATATGCTATAGGCATTCATGACCCACAGCTGATTGAACAGGAACACGAACGCTTTATGAAAATGAACTATGAAACAAGACGGTATTAAGAGTCCTTCACGCCAAAAAAGGCGGTACAGCTTTCCACTGTACCGCCTTTCCTATATTAACTTACGAATAGAATCTTTATTTATTTTTTCTTGCCTTCTTTATATCCTGATATGATATATATTCCTGGGTCTTCTTGAAAGCCAGCTTCTTTCTAACGAACATTACAATAGAAAGAATGAAGCCAAGTACAAAGACGGTGGAAAGAACCTTTAATAACCGAATCACAGAAGGCTCCACTGCTTTGATTGTGGTATCTGCTCCTACTCCATTCATTGCTACAGAGTTGGCAATCATATACAGATTGTGGTGGCAGGCTTCCTTCATGGCAGTGACTACCACTGGGTCCTTCTCGTATTTTGGAAGCAGATTGGTGACATATGGAAGCATTGCATCATAGGTGGATACACCAGCCATAACGCCGTCTACTCCATTTACATAAGTGGTTAATACATTGTCTGTAATGATTAAGCCATCACAGCCCCACTCATCTCTTAGAATGCCATTTACTAATCCATTATTTCCACCGGACCAGATACAGCCCCAGCGCGTATAGGCAATCATAACACCATTGCCGTTACCATCTTCGATTGGAGCCTGGAAAGCCTTTAGGTAGATTTCTCTGGCTGCCTGTTCATTTAACCATACACCAAGACCAATTCTATCCTGCTCGGAATCATTTAATGCAAAATGCTTCATTACTACATGAACGCCCTTTTCCTGAATGGCTGCTACTTCATAGGCACTCATTTCTCCGGAAAGGAATCCATCCTCACTGTAGTATTCAAAATTACGTCCGCCATATGGCGTTCTGTGAATATTATTTCCAGGACCATATAAGCAGGCAATATCTGCAGATAAGCAGTTGTTTCCAATAACCTTACCGATTTCTGTCATAATCTCGGTGTTAAAGGTAGCTGCCATTACATCCTCTGATGTAAATGCAGTTGCTTCTAACTGTGTGGAATCAGAGCCTAATAAGGAAGCAGTTAATCCCTGTGGTCCATTCTCATCACGAGAGCCTGGTGCCTGTACAGATTCTACCGGCATGGTCCAGTGGAAGGAATCTCCAATAAGACTTACCATCTCATCAAAGGTAATCTGATCCATTAAATCATCCCACTTCTCGTCATCATAATCCAGACCAATCATGTCATATAAGGTTAATCCATTATCTGCACCAAGGGTTGGCATTTCCACATCCTCATAATCATCTGCATTGTAGATAATATCCTGAAGATTTTTAATCATATCCTCTGTCAGTGCTAACTGAACAGCGGATTTTGGGAAGGTTCCTTCCCAGTCATTTCTTGACAGATAGGTTACCTTCTGTCCATCTGCTCCTTCATAAAGGTTGATGTTGGCGTCAGATAACTGGTTGGTAATTTCAGTGCCGTTAGCACTGGTTTTATAGGTTGTTGCATCAAATGTACTTTGCACCCATTTGTATGCCAGAGAAGCATCACCAGCGGCATCCATCTTCTCATCGGTGTTTTCTGGGGTATATCCCTTTGCTGCCAAGGTGTTGTTCACTGCAGCATGTGCATCTGTAGCTACGGTAAGATAATATTCCCCATCATCTAAGATATGGGTTTTTGCTCCATTTTCATCATAGGATGCCAGGTCTCTCTTATCAACATAGACCGTTACATTTTCAGACTTTCCGGGCTGAAGCATTCCTGTTTTCGTGAAGCCACATAAAGCAACGGCCGGTTTCTCTACGCCATGCTCCACATCATATGCTGTGTATGGAGACTGGGAATATACCTGTACGGTTTCTTTTCCTGTGTAGGTATCCCCTGTATTAGTAACAGTAAGAGCTACCTCAAACTGATCTGTCTGCTCATTATAGTTAACAGACATGTTACTGTATGCAAAATCTGTGTAGCTTAGACCATAACCAAATGGGAATGCTACCTCATTGCCATAACCATAGCTGCCTGCATTTCCACTTCCTGTTACATAATCCTCGTAACGGGTTTCATAATATTTATAGCCTACATAGATACCTTCCTGATAAATCATGTAGGTACTTGCATTCTCAGGAATGATTCCGTCTTCATAGCCTTCATAGGTAATTGGTGTAAAATTAGCCATTGCTGGAGAAGAATAATTGTCGTAGCAATAGGTATCCACCAGACTTCCAGATGGATTTACTTTACCAGCCAGGATTTCTCCCACAGCATCTACACCTGAAATTCCTACATCACCAATCCACAGACAAGCATCTACGCCATATGCATTATCCTTTAGGAAATCCACCTGCAGAGGATTTGCAGAGTTAATTAATACAATGACTTTACTGATGGTGCCATCCTTTTTCATGGAAGACAGGTTCTCCATCATTTCCTTTTCATCCTCATCTAATGCAAGATAATTATCTCCATCATATGTTAAATCTGCCCCTTCTCCACCTACACGGGATAAGGTAACGATTGCGGCATCTCCATAGGAGCTGACAGAATCTAAGGCATCTTTGGTATAAACATCCCATGGAAGCTCAGAGGTACTGGCTGCATCAAGGGTAACCATACCACCAACAGCTCTTGCATACTCTGCTGCCTCATCACTGTGATAGAAATCCCAAAGGGTACTGTTTACTTTCAGACCTGCATTTTCCAAGGAAGTCTTTAAATCATTGGCAGTGGAAGCATCAATATTACCTGAGCCGGTTCCACCATAAACCAGATTGATAGAGGAATTAGAGAACAAACTAACCTTTGCCCCCTCTGCTAAAGGAAGCGCATTGTTCTCATTCATAAGAAGTGCTGCTCCTTCTGCTTCTACCTGCTTACATAAATCAAGTCCATATTGTGTCATTTCTTCTACCGAATCAAAATCTGATTCAAAATACACTGCATTTTCATCTTCATTCTCCAGTTCCCAGAATGTTCCCCCTGCAAATGCAGCCAGCGTATTATCAAACATGGATAATACAACGGTAAGGATTACCAGTACAACGGAGAGAATTCCAGTGAAAATAGACATTCCCTTCCATGGTCTGATAGCTTTGTGTTTTGCTTTTTTGAAAGACTTTTTTGCGGTCTTCCATTCCATCTTGTTATCTCCCATAACATACCTCTTTCTCTTAATATATCGTTTATATTTTAGCGGAACTGCTGGGGAATCTTATCATAGGTTGCATAAGCCTCCATAGCCTCCGTTACGCTCATTCCATTGGAAATTGCTTCTTTTCTTGCAGCATTCACTGCCTGAATCTGCTTCATTTTCTCTCCGGATAAGGAGTAGAATTTCATTGCCAGTAAGGATGCAATCCAGGAAAGCATTGGCAGTGCACAAAACAGAATAATAACCGTGGTCTTAATTCCCGGCATATAAGGTGTATTTACATCTGGAAGGGAATCCATCTTCAATACACTTAATATAATAATTCCAACCAAGGTGGTGCTTAAGGATGACACCAGCTTATCTACCAGTGAGAACAGAGTTCCCACCATGCCTGGCACATAATTTCCACTTCGGTAGATTTCATAATCTGAACAGTCTGCCACCATAGGGATGGACATATCTGCTGTAGTATAGTAAGAGCCAAATCCAATACAGTAACAGATTAAAAAGATTACCGTATAAATATTCATGTGGGTAAGGGACAAGGTAGTTGCTGCATTTCCATTCCATAAGAACAGTAAAATCAATACGCCCACATACATCAGCAGTGCAATGGAATTACAGGTTACCATAGACTTCTTCTGCCCATGCTTTTGTGATATTTTCAAATTAATAATGAAAAATGGAACTGCGCCTACATATCCTAAAATATAAAATGGCAGATACAGACCATTGTAATTGCCCATCATACAGGCAAACAGCATAATTCCCACAGTGGTATTGGTTGCCACGGCACTGGCCAGCTTGGAGCCTGCTCCTGCAATCATCAGCATCTGTAATTCATGATTGTTCTTTAGAATCTCAATATAATCCTTGATTTTTACCTTTTGGGTCTTAGCACCAGCACCCATACCGTAGAATTTGGGCTGGTCCTTCTGCCAGATACCAATAACGGCAAGAATGGTGAGTACCAATGATATTACAATTACCATAGGTACAATCATATCAAAGAATTCAATGGTTCCAAATCCTACCTTACCGCCCCAAAGACTGGCCACAGCCATAATCAATCCCATGCCCACCAGGGAAGCAATGGTATTGAAAATGTTAAACATGGGTCTTTGCTTTGGATCATTGGTAATACAGGTTTGTCCACTTCTTGTGCAGGCTGTCTGGAAGGTGTAACCAATCACATACACTGCATAAAACAAGACAAACAATACATACTTCATGGACATATTATTCTCCGGTATCAGTCTTGTCCCAAAATAGATTAACAGGGAGCTTGCCGCCAAAATCACATTTCCTATTACCATAAAGGGGCGAAACTTACCAAACTTTGTCTGGGTTCTGTCAATGACCGCTCCAATCACAGGGTCGGTAACCCCATCAAAGATTCTCATTACCGTTACCATGGTAGTTGCAAATAGCATGGCAATGCGCAGTACGCCATTGGCATAGTAGGCAATATAATTCATGGTTAACACATAATAGCAGTTGGTCGCTCCGTTATTAAATGCGAACAAAAATAATTGCCAGTTCTTTGCTCTGTTTGTTTTCTCCATTTTCCTCTCTCTATACTTTCTTATTTATTTTGCACAAAAATGTCTTTATTTTAGCCACT
>CAZYYO010000120.1:0-5270 GCA_964650965.1 uncultured Lachnospiraceae bacterium
AGCCATGTGTGTTTACACCTCCATTATTTTCTGTGGGATGTTTACATCCATTTTCTGTTGCAAAAGTTGACCTCCATGCAGCTCCGGTCTCCCGGCCTGAAATGTGTGCATTTCCTTCATCTTTTTATAAGGTACGCTTACTTTGTCTGTAAACGCAAATAAATTGGCCTTATCTTCTCTCGGTATGATAAGAAGACAGCCCAGTGATTTCTTTCACTGTATATTATGAATCAGCGTTAACAACCAATCCTGGTGTTTCGCTGCAGCCGCACATAATACACACAACGTTGGACACGGATTAACCCTGTCTCTGTTTGTGTTTTGGGTTTTCACAGATTACTCTGATACTTCCCTTTCTTTTAATTACTTTGCATTTCTCACAAATAGGTTTTACTGATGATCTTACCTTCACAGGAAATCCTCCTTTCCTTTTGCCCGATTTTTGCGGGTTTTACTGATTTCTACAAAAATCATTTCAAAAACGTCCGTTTATCATTATAACAAGCGTCATCTAGAAAGTCAACAATTATTTACTTATCTCTCCAGATAATTCTTCCTTTGGTTAAATCGTATGGAGACATCTCAATGGTAACCTTATCTCCTGGCAGAATACGGATATAATTCATACGTAACTTTCCACTAATATGTGCAAGTATCTGATGTCCATTTTCTAATTCCACCTGAAACATTGCATTTGGTAATTTTTCTACTACAGTTCCTTCTACTTCAATAACATCTGCTTTTGACATTTCTTTCATTCCTCCTAATTTGACATTTGACTGCTAAGATGTGTTTTATATAATTCAAGAATCTTTACTACCAGTTCATCTGTGATTTCTTTCTTATCTTCACAAAATGCTTGTATTTCTTTCGGTAGCTTTTTGATTGGCTGGATATGCATCCAATTTTTCGGTTTTGGTTTAGATATCGGCTTTGTTGCTCCATTTACCAGGAGTACACGCCCATTCTCCTCACCTGCAACTACATAAATGTGATTTTTATCATGTCCCGCCTTGACTTTTGCCAGGGTTACCATCATGGTCTGATTTCCTCCATCATTTGTCTTTCTCCTTCAGTAAGGGTAAGAATTTCTGGAGCTCCATCTGTGATTAGTATGGTATTTTCATAATGAGCTGACCAGGAACCATCATAGGTTACAACCGTCCAGTCATCATCTAGCCATTCTACGTCTTCACTTCCGGCATTAATCATAGGTTCAATGGCAAGTGTCATTCCAGGTCTCAATTTTATACCGTGGGTAAACTTTCGAAAATTGGGGATTTCAGGATCCTCATGAAGATGACTGCCAATTCCATGGCCAACCAAATCTCTTACCACTCCATATCCTAGTCCCTCAGCATAATCTCCAATTGCTGCAGATATTTCATGTAAATGGCGTCCTGCCGTAGCCATCTTAATTCCCTCAAAAAAACTATTTCTAGTCACATCTATGAGCTGTTGTGCCTCTTTCGTAATAACGCCAATGCCATGGGTTCTTGCTGCATCTGAATGATAGCCCTTATGAATCACACCAATATCCAGGCTTACAATATCGCCTTCATCGATGATATGATCCTTATGAGGAATTCCATGAACCACCTCATCATCTACAGAAACACATACGGATGCCGGATAACCATTGTAGTTCAAAAACGACGGTTCACATCCATAGCTTCGAATCATTTCTTCACCCAGTCTGTCAATATCCAAGGTAGACATTCCTGGTTTCAATGCATCCCCTAACTGCTGGTGCACCTTTGCCAAAATTACGCCCGCCTCTCTCATAAGTTCAATTTCTCTAGCAGATTTAATTGTTACTGACATTGTTAGGCTCCCAAGATTCCCTGGATATCTTCAAACACCTTTTCCATTGGCTGAATTCCGCTTACGGAATATAAGATACCCTGTTTCTTATAATAATCAATTAATGGCTGTGTCTGTTCATGATAAACCGTTAATCTCTTCTGTACGGTTTCCGGTTGATCATCATCTCTTAAGACCAGTTCCTTTCCACACGTATCGCAGATTCCTTCTACTTTTGGAGGAATGGATACAATGTGGTATGTAGCGCCACAATTTAAGCAAGCTCTTCTTCCTGACATTCTTTTTACAATATGATCATCTGGAACGTCTACATCAATCGCATATTCCATCTTCTCATTAATTTTTGAAAGTGCCCCGTCCAACGCTTCTGCCTGTGGTATGGTTCTAGGAAATCCATCCAGGACAAATCCATTTTTACAATCTTCCTGTGCAATACGGTCCATAACCAAATCACAAGTTAATTCATCTGGTACCAAGAGTCCCTGATCCATATATTCTTTTGCTTTTTTGCCTAATTCTGTTCCGTTTTTGATGTTTGCACGGAAAATATCACCGGTTGAGATATGTGGAATGCTATAAGCTGATGCAATCTGCTTTGCCTGTGTTCCTTTTCCTGCCCCAGGTGCCCCTAACATTATAATCTTCATAGTAAAAAACCTCCTTATAACACCTTAGGAGATACGGCATAGCCAGTATCTCCATTAGTATGTTTAGTCATTTAAAAAACCTTTGTAGTTACGTACAAGCATCTGTGATTCAATTTGTTTTAATGTTTCAATAACTACACCAACAATAATGATGATAGATGTTCCACCAAAGGATACGTCTGCGTTAAATACACCATTAAAGAAAATTGGAATAATTGCAACAATAGAAAGTCCGATTGCACCAATAAAAATGATATAATTTAAAATTGATGTAAGGTAATCACTGGTTGGTTTTCCAGGTCTGATACCCGGAATAAATCCGCCCTGTCTCTTCATATTTTCTGCAATTTCTAATGGATTAAAGGTAATGGATGTATAAAAATATGCAAATGCAATAATCAGCGCAAAATAAATAACCGCACCAATGGTATAAATCCAATTATCTGTATCAAACCAATTAGATTGTGACATTCCTTTGAATATTTGTGCCCAGACTCCGGTAAGCTGCTTACCGGTTCCCTGTTGAATCAGTGTAGCAATAATCACTGGTGTCTGTAACAGTGACTGTGCAAAAATGACCGGAATAACACCACCTGTATTAACCTTTAAAGGAATAAATGTGGAGTTTCCTCCAACCTGTTTTCTTCCCTGTATCTTTTTAGAATATTGTACAGGAATCTTTCTCTCTGCATTCTGTAATAAAACTACCAGAACAACAGTAGCAATGATAATTGCTGCAATAACAACTCCTGCTAACACACCCTTTGCAGGGGTTTTACCAGAAATAAACTGCTTGTATAACGTGGTTAAATCAACTGGAAGTCTGGAAACAATATTAATAACAAGTACGATGGATATACCATTTCCAACACCCTTCTCAGTAATTCTCTCACCAATCCACATCAGTACTGCGGAACCAGCAGTCAGAGAAGCAACAACCATGATTACATATAGTGCATTATACTCAGATAAATATCCATTTCTTCCAAATGCAATTGCCATAGCAATTGACTCAGAAAGAGCAAGAGCAATTGTCACATAACGTGTAATCTTAGTAATTTTCTTTCGTCCTTCTTCACCATCGCGTTGCATCTCCTCTAATTTAGGAAAAGCAATTGTCAATAACTGCATGATGATAGAACTGGTAATGTACGGAGTGATGTTCAATGCAAATACTGACATCTGCTCGAAGGAACCACCGGTGATAGCATCAAAAAAGTTCATTGCATCACCACTACCTGCAAACAGATTACTGAATACATCGCCATCCACTCCTGGAACCGGAAGCTGACTTCCGATTCTTACAACTATTAACATAAGAAAAGTAAATCCGATACGTTTTCTGATTTCTTTTACTTTAAATGCGTTGCGGAGTGTTTCTAGCATTAGATCACCTCTGCTTTACCACCAAGGGCTTCAATCTTCTCTTTAGCGCTTGCGCTAAATGCGTTAACCTGTACGTTTAACTTCTTTGTAAGCTCTCCACCACCAAGAATTTTAACACCATCTCTTGGGTTCTTGATGATTCCAGCTTCCTTTAAGGTCTCTACTGTTACAGTAGCACCATCTTCGAATCCTTCCAGAGCTGACATATTAATACCAACAATATTCTTAGAGTTGATACATGTAAATCCTCTCTTAGGAATTCTTCTGTATAATGGCATCTGACCACCTTCAAAACCAGGTCTTGGAGCTCCTGAACGAGCCTTCTGTCCCTTGTGTCCTTTACCAGCGGTTTTGCCATTTCCTGAACCGTGTCCACGTCCTCTTCTGAAATTATCACTCTGTTTAGAGCCCTCAGCAGGCTGTAAATTAGATAAGTCCATCTCGACACCTCCTTATTTTATTCTTAGATTTCTTCTACTTTTACCAAGTGCTGAATCTGTCTGATCTGTCCTCTGGTAGCAGCATTATCAGGTAATTCAATTGTTTTATTGATTTTTGTTAATCCCATAGCAATTGCTGTGTTCTTGTTTTTTGGAACAGCACCAATTAAGGACTTCACAAGTGTGATTTTTAATTTCTTCTCTGCCATTTTCAATTTCCTCCCTAACCGAGAATCTCTTCTACAGTTTTTCCACGAAGTTTAGCTACTTCTTCCGGAGATTTCAACTGACCTAATGCATTAATCATTGCTAATACAACGTTCTGCTTATTAGAAGATCCTAAAGATTTTGTACGGATATTCTGGATTCCTGCTAATTCACATACGGAACGAGCTGGACCACCAGCAATAATACCAGTACCATCAGGAGCTTTCTTTAATAATACAGATGCACCAGTGTGTTTACCGGAGATATCATGTGTAATACTGTTGTTTTCATCTAATTTAACGGTAATCAGTTTTTTAATAGCATCTTCTTTTCCTTTGCGAATAGCTTCTGGAATTTCAGCTGCCTTACCTAAGCCTGCACCAACATGACCATTGCCGTCACCAACAACAACCAAAGCTGTAAAACGCATGTTACGTCCACCTTTAACAACCTTTGTTACACGTTTAATTGATACCACTGTTTCGTTTAGTTCTAATTGACTAGCATCAATAATAGTACGTTTCATGTATCGTTTCCTCCTTAAAAAATTAATCCAGCTTCTCTTGCTGCTTCTGCCAATGCTTTGACTTTACCTTCATATATAAATCCGCCTCTATCAAAGACAACAGTGTCAATACCTTTATCTAAAGCCTTTTTTGCGATTACAGTACCAAGTTTTGCTGCTGCATCAACGTTATTAGTCTTTTCTAAATCAGCCTTCACCTCTTTATCAAGAGTAGAAGCTGAACAAAGGGTATTTCCAACT
>CAZYYO010000121.1:0-3834 GCA_964650965.1 uncultured Lachnospiraceae bacterium
TACATAGCAGGATGGAGTAGCAACAAGGATATGAAGGAGCTGCGTGCATCTATGGATATGATTCGACATACAGCAGGGGAACTGATTGAATCGTTGACAGCGAAATTGCAAGAACTACAGAGAGAAGAACCTGAAAAGCAGCATTTACAAGATAATGATTTATATCCAATGAATTCTAATGATGTGGAATATGATGCGGATATGGGAATCACAGATTCCGTGAGTCTTTCGTCTATGCAACAAGCAGAATTACTCATTGACCGTGCAGAGTATGGTGGAACGATATTCAATGATGATGATCGCAATTTGATTGTGAATTATGCTTACCAGTTTGACAATATGGAAGATACCAAAGCATTGATTCGGGAATTGGCAGAGGCGATACAAGCACCTGATCTACGTGCACCATCGGAAGTAATCCAAAACGCACAGGCTGAAATAGATGCGCTTCCAGACTCCATGATTGGAATGACCAGAATGCATGAGTATGGCTATGAAAACTTCGGAATGTTGCCATTGACGAAGGAAAGGGCATTGGAACTGTATCACCAGAATCTGGAAATCTTCTGTTTGTATGAAGATGGGACAGAAGCTGCTTATGACAATGAAGCTGCTATTCATACCCACGATGGCATCTATGGTATTGAAAAAGAGACTTGGGAAAGGTATCAGACACAGGAAAAGGTGGAGCAGAAAATTATGGAAGGACAGGAAGAAATGTTCAGTATCTATCAGTTAAGGGATGATGGTCTGGGACAAGAGTATAAGTTTATGGGAACTTCGTTCTTGGAGAACAACGGGATGCAGGCTTTTAGGGAAGATTATAACTTGATGTACACGGATGTGCTGACAGAAAACGATACATTAGATTATATTTTCCAGAGATTCAATATTGATCGTCCAGATGATTTTTATGGTCATTCTTTATCGGTAAGTGATGTGATTGTAGTTAGTCGTAATGGGGAAGCAAAAAACTATTATGTAGATAGTTTTGGTTTTACAGAGCTGCCGGATTTCTTTAAACAGAGGGAGCAGGAAAGGGAAGCGCCAGTGCAACAATCCAGTATTGCAGAAAGAATCCAGAATTATGATGCTATCAAGGATTCTATCTATATTCAGATGATTCCCCAGGAGGGCAATGCAGATTTATTAGAAGAAGTACCTCATCGTCTGTTTTATGATATGGCGGTGATATATAAGATTCCATTGGCGGAAACACCAGAGGGGACTTTATCAACAACTATCAAAAACAAAACGATGGAAACCTATGGCATTACAGAAGAGCAGTTGTATCAGGATGCACTTGCATCTTCCCAGAGAAATTTCCCCGTGAAGTTCAGAAGTTTTGCTCAAACCATGCAGGAAGTGATACCTGTAGTGGAAATTGATACGGAAAATGAACCCTTTGATTTGTTTATGGTGACGAATGATAAATTAGAACATGGAGCGGCAGCCATTCTTTATCCGAGTTTTATGGAAGAAGCAGCCGAAATTGTTGATGGGAGTTATTATATTCTGCCTGCATCACAGGATGAATTACTTTTGCTCAAAGATGACCATATCTTAACATCGCAAGAGATTGCAACAGCAGTACATGATATCAATGAATTGATTGGTGATAGAAAACTTTCAGATTCGGTTTTTCATTACAATGTACAGACAAGAAAACTGGAATTGGCAGGAGATATTTCTGCGATGGATAGGGAGCAGAAAGAATATCCGCCGGTGTTTCGAGGCACATTGAAAGAAGCAACGGAACACGGTATGGCAGACGCATATCTGGATTCCAGAAAGTTCAACATGGACTGCAAACATGCTATCGAGGAAGCCATCATAGAGAATTTTGACGGTCTGCACTTGAACCATGGGGTTGTAACCCCAGTGTTAGAGGAATATGGTGCGGAGCGTGTGGCATTTGTCCTTGCAGATACTTTACAGCATTTATCAGAAGACGGCAGATTTTCCAGAAATAACAAAGTCTGGGCAGAACATATTCATATCCCGGAGAATCGCCGGGAGGAACTGGATTTGAATGTGGATTATATCGTGAGCAGTCACCCGGCGGTACTGGATGGCTTTGTAAATATTTTCAGAGAAGAAGCAAAAGAGCGACTGGAAGAGCTGGATGAAGTTTTAACAGCCTTTCCGGAAGATTTGGCATATGAGGTGGGTGGAGGATTTCTTTCTATTCACGAAACTGACGATGGGTATGACTATACTTTTTATGGAAAGGATTATCAGGAAATAGATGGCGGTGTTTATGATAATTCGGAAGTATCCATTTATAAGGCTTTGGAAGCAGTATTGGAAGATGAAGGTTATTCTTTAAGAGATTGCACCCCTATCAATCCCGATGAATTGTATGGTGCAGTTGAACGAGAAGACGAGGAAAAATTTAAGCGCATACAGGCAGAAATACAGAAAAAGAATATGCCGGAAACGGACAAAAAAACTCTTACATCAGATAGTATACAACCAGAAGCAGCATTAAATGGACAAAGCCGAGCTGAAATAGAAGAGTTAGTTCTGGATTATGCGCAATCAGAACTGGATGCAATGGGACTGGAAGAAAATGTGAAGTTAATCGGTGCCCGTGTCTATGGCAGTCGCACCAGAGAGGGATTATATAAAGGTGGTTCCGATATTGATGTCGTATTGTCTTACGAGGGAGACGTCGCAGAAGATACATTCTTTAATATTCTTCATGAACATGGCATGAAAGTGGCTGGCATGGAGTTAGATGTAAATCCAATTTCAGTAGAGAAAACAGGCAGTCTGGAAGACTATTTGAAATGTGCTGAAAAATATCTGGATGAAAAAGAAAACCTGCAGGTAGAATCTGCTATAAAAGAGCCAGTTGGTAGAGTAACTTTCGCAAGTGGAGAAGCATTTGTTTATAGAGATTCAGAAAAATATTTAGCAGTCATTGATGAGGAAATCGAGCATAGTCCAGTAACCGGATTCCAATATACTACATTGTCAGATGATCCAGAACTTAGGAAAGCAGTGGAAGACAAGTATTACAATCTCATTGGAGAAAACAATCCGCATGATCTGGCGTATTATCAGGAGACACAGGGAGAGATTGCAAGAGAAAAGACGGCTTTGCGCCTGGCAGTTGTATTAGACGAACTTTCCGAAGAAATTGATCCATATGAGTATGGTGATTCGGTAGAGGACAAAGAAGCAGCGATTCTTCAGTTACGTGATGATTTACTAGAGGGTGGAGACAAAATAGAAACTCTAAAATCCTGGTTTGAGGAATTGGAGGATTTACCGGAAGGCGAAGCAATTCGGGTAGAAAACCTGTTGCAAGCTATGGATTCTTTTGCACAGGAACAATCAGTAGAGCAGGAAACACAAGGGAAAGAAGCAACCATCAGTTTTTATGTGGCAGAGTGTATGGAATTTCCAGTGTTGGGCCAGTTTGAAGAAAATCTGACTATGGAAGAGGCTTTGAAGATATATGAGCAGATTCCTTCAGATAGAATGAATGGTATCAAAGGTGTTGGCTTCCATCTGGATGATGGCAGTTTCTATGATGGTAATTATGAATTGATGTCCGCAGGAAAAATGGATGTGGATATGATAAATTGCATCGACCATTATAAAGAAAGTCCGTTGGTGCAGGAAGCCATTCAGAAGATGCAGGCATATTTGGATGGAACTGAGAAGGAAAAGGCAACTGTGCTTCCGGAAGAAAAAGAAGATGTATCAAAAGAGCCAGCTAAATCGGAACAGTTTGATGAACCGGGAGGAAAAACCATAGAAGCAGCGAGTAAACCTGAGCCGGTGCAGACACAGATCAAACAGCCAGATACAGAAAAAACGGAT
>CAZYYO010000121.1:3844-5246 GCA_964650965.1 uncultured Lachnospiraceae bacterium
TGTTAAAGGCTTTACGAGACAGACAGGCTAAAATAAAGTCACAGGAGCAAAGCAAACCATCCAAAGACAAGTCACAGCAGAATAAGAAAGGGGACGTAGAATTATGATGAAAGTGAGATTTGAGGAAAATGAATACCTGGTAATGGCAATGTTTAATACTGGTACACGAAGCACAACCATTGAGAAAATTGAAGAAATATTACCACATGTGGAGGATGATGCAGAGGTCTACGGACTTGCTGTGAATACCAGCGAAAAGATGAAACGTATTTCCAATGCAGAATATCATAAAATTGATCTAACACCGTATCTGCAGGAATCGGAGGAAGACGAGTAATGAAATTACACCAATATGCCATATATCAGATAAGGGGTGGGGCAGAACACAGGAAACTGCGTTTCTGCTCCTATCAATATATGAAGGAACAGCAGATGGACATTCGTGTGGAAAATTATGAGCAGGTCTATATCAGCAGTGCCTTACCAGAGGATTCCGCAGAAAAAATATGGCAACGATTTCTGAAACAGCCACCAAAGAATTTTAAAGGATTCCATTCGTTGAGTGTCAGTGATGTGATTGCCTATAATAAAGAGGGAGTCACAGCCTGTTATTATGTAGATAAGGAACGGATTGTGCCAGTTCCCGGATTTATCAAGTTGAATTCTTCTGCAGCACTGATTTCTATGGAAACAGATGATTTTCATGTGGAAGGGAAGAAAGGTAACTGGGTAGCAGCGGATGAAGTGATAGTTGATGGCCGTCAGTTCTTCCTTATGGAGAACGATGTCTATAAACAGAATGTTGGATTTCTGGTTGTCAGTGATACAGGGGATATTGTTGCGGAGGATGTGACAACCTTCAGTGCAACGGAAACGATTGAAGCAATGCGACGGTATCTATTACCAGCAGTTGCAGTAATAGAGCCGGTACAGAACCAGCCACCAGAGAAGCTGACCTATCAAAAGTATTATGAGAACGGAGAGTATCTTAGAAGCGCAGAATCCGGCACAGAACAAAATTATAATATGATTGACGGAAATGTGAACAATAAGCCACGGGAAAGGTCAAAACAGCGTGCTTCTGTGCTTGCAAAGCTGCATCAGAAGCAATCGGAAATAGCGAAGCGGAGTGGCAAGGCAGTTCCACAAATGTCAATGGAAGAGGGGAATGAGCGTAACCGTAAATAGGATGAAGAGTGTCTGGATCAGTGATGGTCTGGATGCTCTTTTTGGTGTAGAGTTACTGACAAAAAGACAAATTAGTGAGATAATACAATAAGAAATATTTGGATGTGGGAAGGGATAGAATGAAGCAGATTGAGATAAATAATTTTTTGGAATATTGCGATCAGATGAGTTCAGAAATGAATTATGCATTTTATTTCACAAAGAGCTTTAATTT
>CAZYYO010000122.1:0-4079 GCA_964650965.1 uncultured Lachnospiraceae bacterium
TGCTTGTTCCAAATAAGATAGCAAATAGACTTACTCCTAAAACATAAGTCTTAAATATTTTTTTACTTTTTGCACTCATTTTTAATTTATTTTTCATAAAATTTATTCTCCTTTTCATTTATATAATCCTTCAATTTCTTCTGAAGATATAAGTTCATATTCTTCTACTACTTCATATTCTTTGAAATCATAATCTTCTATATTTTCATCAAATATAATTGAAGCAATAGCATTCTCTGTTCCTCCGTGCAAGTATGGCTTTTGTTTTCCATCAGTTGTATATATTACTTTTGGATGCTTTAAAATATCATATTTAAAATCCATAACAGGTCTTTCTCCTCTTATAAATAATAAAGCATATTTATTATCTAAAATCCTTACTTCATCTGGAGTCATTAATTCTCTACCACTTATTTGATAATTAGTAGAATAATTCCCACTTCTTCCACTGCTTTTACCATAAGTATTTGTATCTATTGTTTCTTTTCCTAATAGTTCTGAAACATACTTATGAGTAGATTGTTCATTTCCGCCTAAATATAAAAATTCATCACAATTTCCTACAATACTTTCCCATTGTTTCTCAAATAGTGCTTTTAATTGTGCTAAATTCTGCAAAATAATAGATACTGAAACTTCTCTACTTCTCATAACTGATAAAATTTTATCAAAGTCATCTGGTAAACTAACATTAGCAAATTCGTCCATTACAAAATGAACGTGTATTGGTAAACTTCCACCATATTTATGATCTGCCAATAAAAATAATTGTTGAAATAATTGCGTATATAAAATACTTACTAAAAAGTTAAAACTCGTGTCATTATCTGGTATTAATGCAAATAATGCCGTTTTCTTTTCTCCTAGTGATGGTAAATCTAATTCATCAGTAGCTGTAAGCGAAGCCAAACTTTCTAGGTTGAATTTTTCCAATCTTGCTGCAAGTGTTATTTGTATTGATTTAAGAGTTTTAGCACTACCACTATGATAATCTCTATAATATTTAACTGCTATGTGTTCTGGATTTTTACTTTCCAGTCTGTTAAATAAAACATCTAGCGGGCTAATATAAGTATCATCATCTTCGTGGACTTCTCCTGCTCTTAATAGCTCCATAACCATTGGGAAGTTTTGTTCATCTTCTGGCGCTTCATATTTTAAATAAAATATTAATGCTAATAAAAGCATAGAAGCAGCCGTATCCCAAAATGGGTCATTTGATGATGAACCTTTTGGAGTTGTTGCTTTAAATAAATTAGTAACTAATTTTTGAACATCATTATCACTTTTTAGATACACAAACGGATTATAGCAGTAACTTTTTTCCATATTAATTAAATCTAATACTTTTACTTCATATCCCTCTTTTTCAAGAAGATATCCAGTATCTCTAACAATTTCTCCTTTTGGATCTAATATTACAAAAGAAGTATTTGTTTGCATTATATTTGGTTTGCAATAAAATCTTGTTTTACCAGCACCACTACCACCACATACCAAAACATTCAAATTTCGCCTATGTTTTTTTCCGTTTAACCCAAGTGATATATTTTGAGTTAATATCTTATTATTAGAAATGGGCTTTTGTTCATACTTTTTATTTATGACATTTGCATTACCCCATTTTGCACTTCCGTGTTCTTCTCTCCTACGATAATTTTTCTTTGTTGATATATATATTCCTATTACCATTGCATAAGCAATAGAAAGAATAAGCATTACTTTTAAACTATTACTACACCAATAAATAGAAAAAGGACTTTCCATTACTTTTGGAAAATCCTTTATTATTTGTAGCAAACCACCATTAAATGATGGAGCAATCAAAAGTGAAAGCCATATCGTTGGAATAAAACCTAGTAGATAAACCCATTTCGGAATATTATCTCTTTCTCCCATTATCTATCCTCATAGACTTTGTGAGAATTTTTTTTTTACTTGGGGCGTCTATTGCTTTTAAGAGAACTTCATCAACAGGCTCAGTTTCCCTTTGTTCGGTAATTAGTTTATTTCTAAATTCATTTAAGGCATTTATTAAGATACCAATTTCATATTTATCTAAAATCAATAATTTAACATCATCTTTCACCTAATTTCCTCCTATCTTTCATATTCCTTGTTCTTTGCCTTTTTTGAAATAGATTCAAAATGTTGGTTCATTCTTGAATTAATATCCTCTAAAGCATTTCTCATTGTGCTTAATTCATTTCTAATATCTCCGGATGACATACTTTTTAATGAATCTGGTATTGAATCTAAATTAAAAGAAGAAACATCAATTCCATACTTCTTACATAGCATATATGAAGTACATTTACATTTAAAGTTATCTAAACTAGCATTTCCACTTTCTTCTATTCCAACTCTTGTAAGTTCACTAGATAATTCTCTAAATATTTCTTGTGTTTCTCCTCCACGTTTTACATATAAAACATTATCTTGTTTATTCCATTGTGCAACACTATTAGTTCCATCAATATCATCAACAGCTTTTACATTAACAGGACAATCTTTTAGTAGTGCAGTTAATTTAATTTTATCATCATAGTTAGTTGTTCTATTATTAGGTTTAAAAGTTGTTTGTGATATATCAAACATTTTTTTAGCATTATATGATGTCGCTTGAGTCTCATCTGATCTTGTATAAGATTCTCCTGGTTCTAATATAGTAATACTTGTAGCATTTTTCTTTATATATGCTCCCGCTTCTTTCCAATCTTCAAACTCTTTTAATTGAGTAGCCTTTGGTAATTGAGTAGTTATTAATAAAGCATTACCTACAGAATATTTATCCATTCTTCCTTGAACATCTAAATAAGTTTTAAATTTTTCTGGATCACTAACTATTTCACTTGCTGTTTTATCAATTAATTCATAAGCATTTTTTCTATCTTCTTGTTTCTTTTTTATCCAGGCATCTTTATCAAATCTTTTTGTATTTGAATTATTACTTGTACTTGAAATTATTTCATCAAAATCATTCATTTTATCTATCCTCTTTCCTTTGATTTTCTTTTTTTACTTTTAGGTTGTTTATGCTTTGTTGTATTATTTTTACTATCTTTATTTTTTGATAGTTCAGACTTATCTAAATTATCTGTTGCCTTTTGTTTTTGTTCTTCTTTTATTTGTTTAATTTCTTCTCTAACACTTGGTTTTTCTAATTTAGCACCCTGATCTGATTTGTTTTTGTTCTTTGAGGTAGGCTCTGACAGAGGGCTTTTTTCCATCTTTGCCGTTTGGGGGTTTGATATTTCTTGTTCCTCCTTACTAATAGGTTTTGTTAAAATATCATCGACAAGTTTTTCTTCAACACTTTTTACTGCAATACCTTTATCTTTGCTATCTTTAGATTTTTGAATTTCACTTTTAATAGTTGCAGTATCTACGGTTGCAAGTTTAAATCTTTCTACTATACGATTTATTTTACTAGCATCTTCTGCTCTTACCATAATATCAATCATTCCATCTACACTTTTACCTTTACTTTTTAAAGCACAAAATAGAACTCCATATCTTTTAGCTTCCTGAGTAAATTTCTTTAAATCATCTTCTTTCACAGTAAATACTTTCAATTCTTTCCCCGATTTAAGCATATTTGTAAGTCTTGTTTTACCCTTAGTTTGAGTTTTATCTTTTAAAATAGTATAAATAAGTGCTGCAATATTTTTAGCACCACTGCCAGATATTTTTGCTGCAACTTCTAACCCCTGTAAGCTCATTCTAACAATTGATTCTGCTGCGTCACCTGATGAATTCATTTTTGTTCACTTCCTTTCCTTTATTTTTTTCTTCTTGAGACAAATTATCTGCTATCTCTTTACTTCTGTCTAAAATATCATCACATAATCCCACCTCCTTTCGTAAAGGTTCAAATACCTTATTTATTTCATCTATTTGTTTTGATATTTTTAGTTTTTCATATTTATCTTTTGTTTTTTTATGCTTATTCCAAAGAACATATCTTTCTTGAGTTAATTCATTTAATCTTTTTGATTTTTCTTCTTTGAAACAAAAAAATTGCTCATTAGTTTTTAAATTATTACTAACAAGCAATCTTGCTTCTTCTGATATTTTAT
>CAZYYO010000122.1:4089-5227 GCA_964650965.1 uncultured Lachnospiraceae bacterium
TATCTTCACGAACTTGTGGAGATATTCTCTGTTTCGGGAATTTAACTGGAAATACTTTTAATAAATAACAATAGTGTAAATATAATCCATATATTCCTTTGACTTTAGGCTTAGTATAATTAGATTTATTAATTTCATATTTTATATTTCCGAACACTTCTATAAAAGGAATTCTAGGTGCTGATGTTGTTTCTATTCTTTCGTTAAGTCTTTCTATTGTATAATCATCTCCAAAACACCTTTCAATTCTAATATTCTTTTTATAACCTTTTCTTCTTATACTTATTCTGTTATATCTAATCATAACTTCATAATCCATTAACTTCATTAAACTACAAAAATCTTTATAATCATATGCTTGTTCAATTGCTCTATCTAAATCTTCTTTTGCTTTTGTATAATAGTTGTTCTTTTCAAAATTTCCTCTTTGATAATTTGCATAGTTTATTTTACTTTTTTTGCAAGATTTTTCTTTCAAATGTGATAGTCCATATTCTTCACATATTAAATCAGATAACTTGCGAAGTTCTGCATAAGTTTCTCTTTTGTCATAATATCTTTTTCCATCGACAAAAGATACTGAATTAATTACAAAATGATTATGATAATGTTTAGTATTTAAATGAGTTGATACAACAACTTCAAATCTATCTGACCACATTTCTTCTGCAAGTCTAATACCTATTTTATGTGCTAATTCTGGAGTAACTTCTCCCTCTTTAAAAGATTGAAATGCGTGAAATCCTAATATGCCACCAGTCTTGTTAAATGTTTGCTTTGTTATTATCATTTCTTCTTCTGCAGTATCTACTTCGCAATTTATGCCAGTAACATATAATTGCTTTTCAGTTTTATAATCTGCTTCAACATAATCAATAACATTATGAAGATTGCAATATGGTTCTTTGGTATATTCATTATTTATTGTTTTTTCTACGTTAGTTGTATATTTTAAAACATTATCCAATCTCTTATCAATCTTCCAAATACCAGTTGTTGCCATCACAAACTCCTTTCTTAATTAAATGTGCTTTGACCTCTTCCTCTTGTCCACGCTTCTCCATATCCATTTGTACATTCTACTGCTACCCAATATAAATATGGGTAATTATAATTTGTATAATTTGTATGTGATGCA
>CAZYYO010000123.1:0-5198 GCA_964650965.1 uncultured Lachnospiraceae bacterium
TACAGGGAGATTTGTCCAGTATCTATGGTGCGATTATGCTTGCCGTTGGAATTGGCATTCAAAATTTCCCGGAAGGTACTTGCGTGGCTATGCCATTGCGAAGAGATGGGGTAAGCCGGTGGAAGAGTTTTCTAATAGGGCAGTCTTCCGGTTTGGTGGAACCTGTTGCAGGTACTCTGGGAGCCTTATTTGCTATGAGAGTGCAGCTTGCTTTGCCACTGGCATTGTCTTTTGCGGCAGGAGCTATGATTGCGGTTGTGTGTTCCGAGCTGGTGCCAGAAGCCTTTCGGGAACATAAGCATCTTGCTACCCTGGGAATTATGGCTGGGTTTGTTGTGATGATGGTGCTGGATGTTTCGCTAGGGTGATATTGTAAGAGCTTATTCCTTACCCTCCGGCAATTTCTTAATAATGGTTTTATTAATATGCACAAGGCAGACGGCTGACACCAGAAGTGACATCAGCTCTGCAATTGGGAAGGACCACCATACGGCATTGAGTCCACCAATCTTAGATAAGATGTAGGCAGCTGGAATGAGCACCACCAGCTGTCGCATAATGGATACAATCAAGCTGTATTGCGCCTTGCCCAGTGCCTGGAATACGGTTCCAGCAATGATACAGAACCAGGCAATGAGGAAATGTAGTCCAATGATACGAAGTGCAGGAACACCAATTTCCAACATGTGTTCTGAAGCGTCGAACATTCCAAGAAGTACCTGTGGAATGAATTCAAATCCTACAAATCCAATCAGTAATAATAGAAAAGCGGTAATCATGCTGATTTTAATGGTTTTTAGCATTCTCTTTCGTTGACGTGCACCATAGCTGTAAGCAATAATCGGTGTAATTCCATTGTTCAGACCAAACACCGGCATAAAGAAAAAGCTTTGCAGTTTAAAGTATACGCCAAAGATTGCTGTAGCGGTAGAAGAGAAGGAAATTAAAATCAGATTCATACTATAGGTCATTACCGAACCAATTGATTGCATAATAATAGAAGGAACGCCTACTTCATAAATTTTACGAATAATAGTTCCGTTTGGTCGAAATCCTTTGATGGTTGGATTGATTTCAGTGTTATATTTCATGTTGCAGATACCGGCAACAAGGGCAGCAGCACATTGACCGATGACAGTGGCAATGGCGGCTCCGGCAACTCCCAGAGCAGGTGCTCCAAGAAGTCCGAAAATGAGAATTGGATCCAGAATAATATTGGTAATGGCTCCGGTTAACTGGGAAGCCATGCTGTAAACGGTTTTTCCGGTAGATATCAGCAAACGCTCGAAATAGAACTGGCTGAATAATCCAAAGGACATTGCTAATACAATGGTAAGATAGGAAATTCCCATATTCATAATCTCAATATCTGCATTCTTGATTTGTCCCGCATAAAATGGTTTTACCACAATAAATGCCAAGATTAAAAATATTACATAGCTTAAAGCGTACAAAAATGCTCCGTTGCTGGCAGTGTCATCGGCCTTCTTATAATCCTTCTCTCCCAAAGAACGAGATAATAGGGCATTCATTCCTACCCCGGTTCCTGCACCTACAGCAATAAGCAGAGTCTGCAATGGAAATGCCAGTGACACGGCAGTCAGTGCATTTTCAGATAATCTGGCTACGAAGATACTATCTACTATATTATAAAGTGCCTGCACCAGCATGGATACCATCATTGGCAGAGACATGTTAAATACTAATTTGTTAATAGGCATTACACCCATCTTGTTTTCCTGTTTTACTTCATTTGACATATTCCTGTTTTCCTTCTTATTTATTTGCTTCCTGTATATAACCTACGCTAGTATACATAATTAGCGTGAAATTTTCAACTATTTACCATCATTTACACACAGATATGTGCTACAATTATTTCATAATACAGATGAAAATGTATTGCAGGCTTTCAACAAGAATAGAAATGCTATGTGAATTTAGACAGAAATAAGCAGAAAAGAGGTAGATATTTATGGCTAAAACAAAGGAAAGAAATTATAATTTTCTGGCAGTAATACTGGCAATTCTCACCACATTATTGATTCTGGGACTGGCACTATATTTTATTGCTTATCGCCCTTTGAAGGAGAAGGCAGTTAATCGAATAGCACAACAGATGCTTCAAAGTGAAATCTCTGCAGATGACAATATGAGTGTAGAGGATATTATAGATTCTATGAGTTCAGAGGATAAGGAAACATTAAATGAACTGATTGATAAGCATATTACCCCAGCTACTGCAGCAAAGGCTTCTAAGTATCTTGCCAGTGGAGATACCCAGGGACTGAAAGATTATGCCAAATCCATCCTAACAGAGGAGGAAATTGACGAAGTGAGAGAGCTGTATAAGAAATACAAGTAGAGGGGTAGTTATTTAGCAATATGAATGCAAATGAAATTCTAAAGAAATATTTTGGATACGATTCCTTCCGCAAAGGACAGGAAAGCATTATTCAAGCAATCCTGTCTGGAAGGGATGTGCTGGCTATTATGCCTACGGGAGCTGGCAAATCTATTTGCTACCAGGTGCCGGCACTTCTACTGCCGGGTATTACCATTGTGGTATCCCCTCTTATTTCCCTGATGCAAGATCAGGTGAAATCATTAAATGAAGCAGGAATCCATGCTGCTTTTGTCAACTCTTCCTTATCGGATTCGCAGATTTCCAAAACCTTACATATGGCAGAACAGGGACATTTTAAAATAATCTATGTGGCACCGGAACGATTGGAAAGCTGGGAGTTTGCCAGATTTGCAGCAGCTGCCAATATTTCCATGGTAACGGTGGATGAGGCTCACTGCATTTCCCAGTGGGGACAGGATTTTCGCCCCAGTTATTTGAAAATAATTGACTTTGTGGATGGATTACAGAACCGACCAATTCTTACTGCATTTACGGCAACAGCAACTACAGAAGTAAAAGATGATATTCTATGTATCTTAAATCTTAAGAATCCCCAGGTGGTTACCACAGGATTTGACCGGGAGAATCTATATTATCGTGTGGAAACCATACAGAGGAAGGATGATTTTATCGTTGATTATCTTGCCAAGCATCCCCGTGAAAGTGGCATTATTTACTGTAGTACAAGGAAAAATGTAGATTCCCTGTTTGAATTACTTTTTAAACAGGGGGTACCTGTGACAAAATATCATGCGGGATTAGATAGTAATACAAGAAAGAAAAACCAGGATGATTTTATCTACGACAGGGCTCCGGTAATTATTGCAACCAATGCCTTTGGCATGGGAATTGATAAATCCAATGTTCGATTTGTCATTCATTATAATATGCCTCAAAGTATGGAGAATTACTATCAGGAGGCTGGTCGTGCCGGACGAGATGGGGAGCAGTCTCAGTGTATTTTGCTTTTCTCTGTAAAGGACATTATGATTAATAAGTTCTTATTGGAAAAGAAGGATTTTACTGAGGTTCCCATAGAGGATATCGAATTAATCCAGCAAAGAGACACCAAGCGACTGCAGGTGATGGAGAATTATTGCAGAACCACATCCTGTCTTCGTAATTATATTCTAGAGTATTTTGGAGAGAAAACAACTGTCCCTTGCGATAATTGCGGCAATTGTCACAAGGATTTTCGAGAAGTAGATATGACGTCCCAGGCCAAGTGGATGATTAACTGTCTTGCAGAAACCCGAGGCAGGTATGGGGCAAATATTGTTCTAGGAACCTTACTAGGAGCCAACAGAGCAAGACTGAAGGAGCTTGGAACCAATGAATATAAATCCTATGGTGCATTACAGGATGAAAAGGAAGCAGATCTCAGGCTGCTGATGAATCAGATGATATTAGAGGGATACATTTGCCAGTCCAATGATCGTTACAGCGTACTGAAGATGGGAGATATTTCACCACTAAGAGATGACAGTACCCGCGTTATGATTCGTATGCACGACAGCAAGGAACCGGAGCGTAAAGGGAAGCTACCTAAGAAGAAAAGTACCGATGCTTTAACCAAAGCAGGATATGAACTGTTTGAACAGCTAAGAACACTTCGGTTAGAGATTGCACGGGAAGAAGCTATGCCTCCTTACATTATATTCAGTGACAAAACCCTAATTGATATGTGTGTGAAGCTTCCGAAGAACAGGGAAGAGATGCTACAGGTATCCGGTGTGGGAGAAGTCAAGTATGAGAAATATGGGGAACGGTTTCTTGAGAAAATCTGCAAGTGAAAACTGTCACAATTTGTCGAAAGTTTACAGTGACGAATTTTGTTATTTGTAGTAGAATAAAGTTATATTTTATGTTACATATGCATGTGGTTTTGTGTGGGATTTAGCAAAAACCACATATTTTATATGTAGTATGTGAAAAAGTACAGGTGAAGAGAAGGAGCAGAGGAAATGTGGGGAAATAAGAAGGAAGCTATGTTGGCATTACTGTCCCAGATTGAAAAGGGGGATTTTACAGATTTACAGGTTCCAGAGGGGGAGAAGAGCCAGGAGTTGAATACGCTGTACCAGCTGTCGGTGAAATATCATCAGCTATTTGCAGGTCTTATGGACTCCGTGGAGCAGGTGGATCGCCAGACGGAAGTGATTCAGTTATCCTATGACGAAAATCGCGAGGCTAGTCAGTCTATCATCCGTGCTAATGGGGAGATTGCAGACAGTGCAGTAAAACAGGCAGAGAAGGCTATGGAGTGTGCCGGTCTTGCAGAGCGATTTGGACAGCAGTTCACAGAATTATTAAATGAATCTCAGGGGCTGATTGAGAAATGTGAAGGTATGGAGGTGGTGAGTGATAACGGATTACAATCCATTCATAACTTCTTAGAAGACAGCAGAAAATCCCAGGAATCCTTCTTATCCATTGCCGATGGCATGGCTCATTTAGAGGATACCCTGCAGGGAATCAGTGATATTGTAAAATTAATTTCCTCTATTTCTGATCAGACCAATCTTCTGGCATTAAATGCTTCTATTGAGGCTGCCAGAGCAGGCGAGGCAGGCCGAGGATTTACTGTTGTTGCGGAACAGGTGAAGAAGCTGGCAGAGGAAAGCAATGTAGCCAGCCAGCAGATTGAGGATGATATTAAGAAGATTCTTACTGCAATGCAACAGCTAATGGAAGAAGTGCATGCACAGAAGGAAGATATTAATGCACAGACAAAATCCATTGAAAATGTTGGTGAGATTATTGGCTCTATGAAGGACGGCGTTCATGAATT
>CAZYYO010000124.1:0-5166 GCA_964650965.1 uncultured Lachnospiraceae bacterium
CCCTAGAAGTAAGGATCTTTCAGAAACGGATATGATTGAATACATGATTTAGTGAGCAAAGGAGAAAAAAGATGTTTTCAAAAGAATTCTTGAAAAAACATGTGTACGACATCGCTGCCTATGTAGGCCTTATTATCACATTTGTATTATTTTTAATCTACAGTGGAGATAAGCTGTCATACAATATGGCCACGGTATTACAGGCAGCAGCAGCTTACTCGATTATTTCTCTGGGAGCGGTATTTGTATATTCCATGGGATTTATGGATGTATCTGTTGGACAGCAGGTAGGTGTCTATGCCATTTTAATGATTTTAATAACCAATAAATTTGGAGGAACAACAAAAGGAGTTGTTGTCAGCTTTCTTGTAGTACTGGCTTTAGCACTTTTATGCGGAGCCTTCAATGGAGCCGTTGCTGTTTGGTTAAAATTGCCCTCCATTGTAACATCATTGTTTTTGATGTTTTTCTTCACAGGGGCACAGCTTCTCTTAATGGAAGGAACTGGAACAAGCTCTATATCGATACAGGCACAGATTAAACCGGACAGCAGAGATGCTTATAACTGGTTTTTACTAATCGCCATTATTGTAGTTGCATTGATTGTTACGTATTTCTTTAACTATACCAAGCTGGGAAAATATACCAAGGGCATTGGGGCAAATGAAGTGGCAACAGCGCAAAGCGGTGTCAATACTACAAAATGGAAAGTTATCGCATATATGGCATTTGGTGTATGCGTCGCACTTGGTTCCTTTGTAATGTTAATGAGGACAGGAAGTGCAGGAAAAGGAACAGGAAGCGGTTACGCAATGGATATCATGATTTGCCTAATTTTAGGCGGCATGCCATTGTCCGGTGGAATGAAATCCAAGGTAAGCAGTGCACTGATTGGTACCTTTACCTATGTACTGTTAACCAACGATTTGACCACCATGGGAGTAAGTTTAAATCTGATTAACTTTGTGAAAGCAATTATTTTTATCGCCATTATATTTATTACCTGCCGTAGGAAAGATACCGTATTACCAAGATAGGTTTTCACTGCAAATATGCAGAAAAACATATACATTTTTCAAAAAATATGAGGAGGAAGAAAAATGAAGAGATTTTTTAAAAAGATTGCAGCAGTAGTATTAGTAGCTGCAATGGCAGTATCCATGGTAGCATGTGGCTCCAGTGGAAAAAGTGACAAGGCAGATGCAAACGGAAAGGCATGTACCATTGGGGTGGCTTTCTATCAGGATTCCGGTATGGCCGTTGAGGCAACCAAAGCTTATTTAGATAACATGGCAGACACATTAAATGTTACATTTAAGTATACCGTTCTTACCCAGACGGATGAATCCGCAAACCTGACAAAAATTCAGGAATTAATCGCTTCTGGTGTAGATGGAATTATTTGTACCATGGATCTTGGTATGAAGTCCATTCTGGAAGAATGTGAAGCTGCAGGCGTATATCTTGGTGGATATATCTGTGATTATGATACCTCTTACACAACAGCTTATGATGATGTATTCAAAAACGAATACTTTGTTGGAACATCTATTGACGGACACGGACCGGATGATGTAGTGATTGGAACACAGATGCTGGACAGCTTAGTAGAATACAATGAGAGAAATGCAGATGCACCGATTACCCATGTATCTATGACAATTTTCCCATCCTATGCGTTCCCAACACAGACAACAGCTGCAAATCAGTTTGTAGAGGCAGTAAATGAATACAATAAAACAGCTACAACTCAGATTACCGTAGATCCATTAAATGAAGAGACAGACGTATTGGCATTTTCACCAGTAAACACCACTTATTTTGCAAAGCATAGTGACTCACAGGCAATTATCAGTTTTGCAGCAGGAAGTGCCTTTGTATATCCAGTGATGATTCAGGCGGGAACAGATAAAACAATGAAATTATTTACCACAGGATTTGATGGTGGTGAAGAGAAGAACTTTGGCAGTGCCGGAACAAAGACCTATCAGCAGAATGCAGTAACTGCAGTAGAAACCATTAACTACCCATTAGTATTATTATTAAATAAAATTAACGGCGTAACCTTCGAAGATCAGCCGGAAGATGCAGAGCGTATTGACTGTGACCAGTTCATCATGAACAGCGATGAGGATATGGCGAAATTCCAGAAGAATATTTTCTATACAGCAGATGCAAAAGATGCTTTATTTACACCAGAAGAAGTATTAAATATGACGGCTTATGCTAATTCTGATGCCACCTATGCAGATTTAGTAAAATCAATTTCAACAATTACCATTGACTCTATTAAATAATTTATAAAAATAAGCGGTAATGATGTGAGGGATGAATCCTCATCCCTCTAACATCATCCGATCATGAGGAAACAAAATGAATCATAAAAATAGTGGACAACAAATCATAAAAAAAATATTTCTATCCGTTCTATTTCCATTATTGATGTTTACGGTGATGCTGATTATTACTGCAAGCAAGGAAACATGTTATGTGAATGGGAAACTAATCTTTCTTTCACTGGATTTAGTGAAACAGGTTATTTTGAATTCCTGTATGACAATTTGCGTGGCACTTGCAATCTGGCTGCAGCTGAAAAATGGTCGCTTTGATTTTTCAGGAGGAGCATCCATGATTCTTACAGCTATTGTAGCAGGAAATATTGGAAGTGAAACAGGAAACCCCTGGCTGGCCCTGGTGGTTGCCCTGGTATTAGGAATTTTATTAAATTGCTTTACAGCTGTTATTTATATTGTAGGCAGAATCCCAATTATTATTTGTACCATTGGAGTAACACTTTTATATGAATCCATTACCTATCTGGTATTTGGAGGACAGGGGATCCGAGTGTTTTATTCTCAGATTCATACATCCATTTTTGGTCGTATCCCAGGTGTGTTTTTACCAACCGCACTGGCCATTGCAGCTTTTGTAATTTTTACGTACTTTACAGCAGCTGGAAGAAAGGGAAAGGTTTTATCATTTAATCAGAGAGCAGGCGTTAATATTGGAATTGATGAGAAAAAGAATATCTTTGTCACATATATTTTCTCCGGTATTATCATCGGGCTTGCAGCAATTGTTTATGTATCCCAAAAGGAAGTAACCCCACAATCAGGTCTGGCAACCTCAGGAATTATGTTTTCCTATATTGTACCTGTATTTATGGGAACCTTTATTGGACTTGCCAGCTGTGATGTAATAGGCATCTCTATTGCAGCCATTGGAATGGCAATTATGAATTATGGACTGAACTGTCTCAACTTAGGTGCAGGTGGATGGCAACAGATTATCATGGGAGTCTTTGTATTAGGATTCTATGCATTCTCAGCACAGACAGATAAAATAGAAAGCTTTATGTCAAAGCTAAAAAATAAAAAGGCCACAAAGGCGGTATAACAGGAGAAAAGAAATGGATTTAAAAGGAAAACCATTTTATTTATCAGAAGATGACATTCGTTGGGTAGAAGAAACAAAAGAGGCTTTAACATTAGATGAGAAATTAGGACAGCTTTTTTTCCCTATTGGATACTCTCCAAACGAGCAGTATTTGCAATATGAAATATTAGCAAAAAATCCAGGGGGACTGATGTTCCGCACCGGGAAAACAGAAGAATTATTTGCAGCTTATTCTTATCTACAGACCCACAGTAAGGTGCCCATGCTTCTAGCTGCAAATCTGGAAGCTGGTGGAGATGGTATTGTGGAAGAGGGAACCCCTTTTGGAAAGCAAATGCAGGTTGCCGCCATCGGGGACCCAGAGCAGGCCTATCGATTGGGAAAGGTCAGCTGTAGCGAGGGACAGGCAGTAGGCTGTAACTATGCATTTGCTCCGGTAGTGGATATTGACATGAACTACCACAGCCCCATTACCAATGTAAGAACCTATGGCTCAGACCCTGAGATGGTAAAAAAATGTGGCTTGGAATATATGCGTGGAGCCAAGGAATGTGGTTCTGCTGTTTCCATTAAGCATTTCCCTGGGGATGGAGTAGATGAAGTGGACCAGCATATATTAACCAGTGTTAACAGTCTCTCCTGTGAAGAATGGGATCAGACCTATGGTGATGTATATCAGACATTAATTGATGAGGGGGCACTTTCCGTAATGGTAGGTCATATTGCTATGCCAGCCTATCAAAAGAAGTTTAATCCAAAGCTTCCTAAGAAGCTGATGCCAGCATCCTTATCACCAGAGCTGTTGCAAAACCTGTTAAGAGAGCAGCTGGGATTCAATGGAATGATTATTACAGATGCTTCTCCAATGGTAGGCTTCTTATGTGCAATGGACCGTGAACAGTCGGTTCCTTATTGTATTGAAGCAGGCTGCGATATGATTTTATTTAATAAGGATTATCAGGAAGACCTGATGTTTATGAAGAAGGGATATGAAACCGGTATTCTGTCCCAGAAGCGCTTAGATGAGGCTGTTACAAGAATTCTTGCTATGAAGGCAGCATTAAAGCTTCATGAGAAGCAGGCCAATGGTACGTTAGCTCCAAATCGGGAGAACCTGTCTGTCATTGGATGCCAGGAGCATGTGGCATGGGCAAAAGAGTGTGCAGATAAGTCAGTTACTTTAGTAAAGGATACGCAGAATTTACTTCCCATCTCTCCAAAGAAGCACAAAAGAGTTCTGTATGAAATCATGGGAGAGTGTGATTCTGCCAGTCGTGTGGAAGAAACCTTTGTGAAGCAGATGGAAGCAGAAGGCTTTGAAATGATTCCTTATGTAAAGGAACAGTTTGATTTCAGTAAGCCCATTGCTTTTGAGACAGTAACCGAATTCAGAAATAAGTATGATTTGGTTATTTATCTTGGAAATGTGGAAAATGCATCCAATAAAACCACGGCACGCTTAAACTGGCATACCATCTTTGGGGCAGGTAACAATATTCCATGGTTTGTTGAGGTGGTACCAACAATGTTTGTTTCCTTACAGATTCCATATCATTTGTTGGACGTGCCAATGGTTAAGACCTACATTAATGCATACTCCAATCATGATTATGTGATTGAGGCAGTTGTAGAAAAAATCTTAGGTCGCAGTGAATTTAAAGGGATTAGCCCAATTGACCCATTCTGTGGCAAGGAATACTTAGCATACTAATTGTGAAGGCAATGTGGAGGAAACAAGATGAAAATAGATAAATTAGAAGATATTGAAGG
>CAZYYO010000125.1:0-5056 GCA_964650965.1 uncultured Lachnospiraceae bacterium
AAAAACTGCGTTTCGAATTTCAAAGTGGCATCTCGCCTTACAATTCACTATAAATGCCACTGACCTCAAAAACAATAGACCAAATATTATCGTATTACGATAAATAATTCTTGACAATCGATAACATATGAAATATACTACTATCATAACAAATAGAAATAGAAATAATCTAGGAGGTTAGAACATGAAGCAGCATATGATATCACAATGGTTAAAGGGCTTGGTGATTCTTTTGGGAATCCTGGGAATTCTGTTTTTTGGAGGACTTAGCGTTGTTGCCTTCTGGCTAAGAGACTCCTTTGACTTAAGCAGAACCTGGATTTTTATCTTTTACAGTTGGTATACGGCAATTCTGTGTTATGGCGTTTTATTTCAGTTTTGGAAGGTATGCAATGAGATTGGAGCGGACAATTCCTTTTCCATGGAGAATGCCCAGGCATTTCGGAAGATGGGAATGCTGGGGATTGCAGCAGGAGTGGGGTATGTAGCAAGAATGCTCCATTTTATTATCATTGGAGAGGTTTATTGGTGGAGCATCCTATATCCGGTATTGCTGATTCTGTTGTCTGTTATATTCGTAATTCTCTGCCTGGCTTTATCTGCATTAGTTAAGAATGCATATGAGGTGAAGCTGGAAAACGAATTGACCATATAAGGAGGGAAGCAACATGATTGTAATTAATATTGACGTAATGCTTGCCCGACGTAAGATGAGTGTTACAGAATTATCTAACCGGGTAGGGATTACCCTTGCCAATATGTCTATTTTAAAAAATGGTAAGGCTAAGGCAATTAAAGTAGATACCCTTGATAAGATCTGTCATGCCCTGGAATGTCAGCCGGGTGATCTTTTAGAATATCAAGAGGATATCCAGGAATGATAAGAACAGAAAACACGTGATATATTGAAATCCATATCATCACAAATCGAGAGGTGACAATTATGAATGAAGCAGAAAATTCAGAAGCAGCAGTATATTTTCGAAGGATGGCACTGCCTACTTTGATATACAGTATCCTGTTTCCATTATTTGTATATGATAACACCAGGGGAATCACCCTGCCATGTTTTGTTATTGCTACACTCCTTTATGCCTTCTATGGAATGCAGGCAGTTGGAGTAAGAAGAAAGCCCGCAACCAAATGGTATGCAACAGCTATGATACTTTTAGCAGTATCAGATGTGCTTACAGCCAATGCTGATATTGTCGCCATGAATAATCTTGGCATTTTCCTGATGCTAATCTGCATGCTGCTACACAATTATTGCGACGACAGCAGCTGGAGTCTGGGGGATTATCTTCTCTCCATCGCGCAGGCATGTTTTGGAACGGTGGAAAGTCTGGGAGCACCCTTCCATGATGGAGACTGTTATAAGAAGGAAGGAAAGAGCCAGCAGCAGCGTACATCTCAAGGAATATATGTCCTCATTGGCATTATCATCGCAATTCCGTTGCTTATTATTATTACCGTTCTCTTAAGCTCTGCAGATGCAGTCTTTGCAAATATGATAAATCAAATTCATTTGGACTGGAATTTTGGAACCTGGATAAGTGTAGCTGTTATGTTCTTTGCGGCATTATTTGCATCCTATTGTGGCCTGCGGTATCTGGGAAAGGGACGTATTCCATCCCAGAGAAATAGTGGTCGTACCAGGGAGCCGGTGATTGCCATTACCGTATTATTCCTGATATCTATAGTGTACCTGCTATTTTCCGGCATTCAGATTATGTATCTCTTTCTGGGGAAAATGCAGCTGCCTAGCGGATACAATTATGCAGAGTATGCAAGAGAAGGCTTCTTCCAGCTATTGTTTGTATGTATGATGAATCTTGTGCTGGTATTATTGGTACAGGGCATGTTTCGCCAGCATAAGCTGTTGAAGCTCCTGCTTACGGTAATATCCGTTTGTACTTATATTATGCTGGCATCCAGCGGTCTTCGTATGCTGATGTATATTAAGAATTACAACCTGACCTTCCAGCGTATTTTGGTATTATGGGCACTGGCAATCCTGGCAATTCTATTGATTGGAATTATGATACAGGTGTATCGGGAGAAATTCCCGCTGTTTCAGTATTGCCTGATTGTGGTTACCATAGGATATCTCCTGCTGTCCTATTCCCACCCGGATTATTTGATTGCTAAATACAATTTAAAATATATGACTGCACAGACCCAAGCAACAGAGAATGCACATGACGGAGCAGTTCCAGGAAGTGATTATAACTACCTGACCCAGTTATCCTGTGATGCAGCACCGGCAATCGCCCAGGAATCTGGTGAATGGGTGGAGGAATATGTTAGACATTTGGCAGGGGAAACCAGAGATGGTGTTCACAGATGGAATGCATCGGAGGCCAATGCCCGACATTTATTTGGAGATCAGATGAAATCGGTACAGGAAACAATAGATATACAGGTAAACAATGATACCCAGGATACGGCGTGGGATATCGGGTTGACCTACAGCATCAATGGAAGTACGGTAGGAACCGTTGCCAGTGGAGGAGCCAATGGGAATTCCATCGATTACCCCTCCTTGATAGCACAGAAGATAGATACAGCAGAAGGAACCTTTGCCTGCGCCTTAGAAAAGAGGGATTTTACTGGAAATAAGGAGAATGCTGTAACCACATTGGATAAAATCTGGGTACAGCAAGTAGAGCTTTACGTAACCTTTATAGATGCAGATGGAACCACCCAGACCAGCAACCCAACCACTATAGATTTGGAATTTGGACAAAGCTATACATTTGCTCTAACAGGAGATAAAGAAATGGGATACGATTTATATTTACAATAAACGAGAGAAGGAACCAGGCAAAGGTTCCTTTTTTCATAGCTTGCTTTTACACAGGGTACATAGTAAAATATGTGAGAAAACACATAGAAAAGATATTGTGTAGTGAAAGACGATATGATTATACAAACAGGGGGAAGGATAAATATGGACGAGAAGAAATTATTAGAGAAATTTGCTGAATTATTTGGAGACAGCGAAGGCGCAAGAAGCTACTTTTCACCAGGAAGGGTAAATCTCATTGGAGAGCACACGGACTATAATGGAGGTCACGTATTTCCATGTGCATTAACCATTGGAACCTATGGAGTTGCCAGACGAAGAGATGACAACAAGATACATTTCTATTCAGCGAATCTAAGTGATGCAGGACAGGTGGAGGTTACCACTGATGATGTAAGCTACAACAGCAAATATGGCTGGGCTAACTATCCCCTGGGTGTGGTGTGGGCTTTTGCACAGCGGGAAATGAAGATTACCACCGGCTTCGACATGGTTATCTGGGGAAACATTCCCAACGGTTCCGGACTATCCTCATCCGCATCCCTAGAGGTGCTTACCGGACTTATCATAAAGGATTTATATAACTTTACACAGCCAACCATGGTAGATTTGGCTTTGATTGGACAGTATTCAGAAAATAATTTCAACGGATGTAATTGTGGCATTATGGATCAGTTTGCAGTTGCCATGGGTAAGAAGGATCATGCCATCTTCTTAGATACCAGTGATTTATCCTATGAATATGCTCCTATTGTGCTGCCGGATGCCAAGATTGTAATTACCAACAGCAAGGTAAAGCACAGTCTTGTGGATTCCAAATACAATGAACGAAGAGAAGAATGTGCCACGGCACTAAAGGAGCTGCAGCAGGTGGTGGATATTCAGGCCTTGGGAGATTTGGATATAGCAACATTTGAAGCAAACAAGTCTGCTATTAAGGATTCGGTTCGTCTTCAGCGAGCAAAACACGCGGTATATGAGAATCAGAGAACTATAGAAGCAGTAGCTGCATTGAAAAAGAATGACATTGCCAGATTTGGAGAATTAATGAATCAGTCCCATATTTCACTGCGAGATGACTATGCAGTATCCTGTGAAGAGGTAGATGTATTAGTAGAATTGGCATGGGAAATTAAGGGCGTTATGGGTTCAAGAATTACCGGAGGCGGATTTGGCGGCTGCACGGTAAGTATCGTAAGAAATGAAGCCGTAGATGAATTTAAGCAGGTAGTAGAATCCGGCTATCAGAAGAAGACAGGACATACACCTGAAATCTATGTAGTTGATATTGGTGATGGAGCAAGAAGATTAGCTTAAATAACAGCTAATCCTCATTATGAAGATATTCCCATAGCATCATAGCAATCTTACAGGTTACGGCATCGTCGAAATTGCGAATATCCAGACCGATTGTTTTTTCAATTTTCTCCAATCGATAAACAAGGGTATTGCGATGAGTGAACAGGGCACGAGCAGTTTCTGCAATGCTGAGACCGCAATGGAAGAAGGTATGGATGGTGTGAATCATCTCTTCGTCTAGAGCATCAAAATCTACATGGTGCAGTTCCTCTTCCAGGTATGCTTCACAGGCATCCTTAGGCAGACGGTAAATCAGCTTGCCCAAACCAAGACTTGCGTAGCAATATACCTGCTGTGCCTGATGAAATAAGGAGCCAATTTTCATAGAAGCTACCGTATCCTGATAGAGACCAGGAAGCTCTGTGAAGTTGCATGTTTCATGATGATAGGCGATTTTTACAGCAAGCATGGCCTCAGTACTAAGGGTATCAGCTACATGATAGGCTATTTGCTCTAGCTCCTCAGTCTGGTAGGATTTTTGCAAATGATGAATCAGTACAATATGGTGCTCATCCATTTTAATCAGCTCATTAGAGGCAGGTCCGTAGAGACCGGATAAAATAGAGATAACCGCTTCATTATAAGGCTGTTTAAAGGAAATCAGAATCAGAAGACGACAGATATCTTTTTTCATATGATAATCTGGAAGTAGACGGATGGCATCTTCACAGGTTATATTGCCAAGAAGAAAGTCCCGGAGAAAAACTTCTTTGGAGTCCATAGGTTTACAGCTCTTAATCATGGATTTTAATTTCTTGATTAATTCATCCTCACTTAAAGAGCAGGAGTCAATATGGAAGGCGATTCCAGATTGAGCCTCTAAGGTATTCAGAAGTTTTTTGATTTCTAAAGATTCCGTCATAGTCGTATTCTCCTTATTATGGAATATGA
>CAZYYO010000126.1:0-3500 GCA_964650965.1 uncultured Lachnospiraceae bacterium
GCGTAATAATCACCGCTTTTTACCCCATCTACCGCTTCTTCTGCCGTATCGGTAAATACCCAGCCAATACTGTCATTTTCTTTCAGGTTGCTGATAATCATATTGCCTACATTTAACTCGATACCATCGATATCTGCCCCGGCATCGGATGTGGCAACCGCTACATTCAGGTTTTTGGTTGATTCCTTACCATAAGGATCCCAGTTGGATAATATGTTAAACCAGGCATATAGACTGGGAATCACTGCCAGTCCCATAATTACTACTACCGCTACTACATTGGTTGCAATTCGTCTTGCATCGGATACGAAGATTCTAATGATGTTTCTCATTGTCCTCCTCCTTTCCGGCAGCCAGAGCCTTTAATCTCTCCAGCTTCTCTGCCATTTTCTTCTTCTCTTCTTCGATTTCTGCCTCTAATCTTCTCTTTTCTTCATCAATCCGACTGTCGATGGCATCTATCTTATCTGTTACTTTATTTTCGGCTGCCTCTACTGGCTTTCCAATAAGGTTCTTCACCCGCTCCTCATCCTGAATCAGGTTGAATTCTTTCATTTTCTCCTGCATCTTATAATCTGAGAATTCCACATATATTAAGTAAAAGGCGATGCCAAACAATGACACAATCCACAGAATCAAAAAGATCAGCTTGGAGCTGTCTGTTAAGAAACTGATAATGAGAAACACTAAAGGCAGAACAATATTCACCTTAAGTCCAACCCGTATTTTCTTCTGATTCGCCTCATGACGGCTTTCCTGGTATTCTAAGAACATCTCATACATTTCTTTGTATTGCTTCTTCTTCATGTATCTTTATCTCCTTGCTTCATGCAATTGCTACATAATCTCCGTATCTTCCATTCGCTTCTCCATAAAGTGGTTCAATTCCTCAAATGGCTTTTGTATCCAGATGCCAATTACAAGACTTACAATAATAAACAGACTAAGCTGAAGAAGGTATATCACATAATCTGCTTCATACATACCGCAGATGCACTCCCTCATTGCATTGATGGCATAAGGGAAGGGGAAGAAAATATATACCTTCTGAAAGAATTCCGGCAGCAATTCAATGGGATAGGTTCCGCTGGAACCGGCAATCTGCAGTACAACGATTACCACTGAGGCTGCTTTTCCCACATCTCCAAAGGCATAGACCAGGGCATAAATCAGCAGCGAGAATACCAGACTGGCTTCTGCAGAGGCCAGCCAGAAGAATCCCGGATGAATACACTGCACGCCCAGAAGATACAAATCTCCCAGCACCGTCACCAGGGTCTGAATCTGTGCCAATACAAAGAAGATGGCATATCTTCCAAAGAACAGCTCATAGGGCTTGGCATCCGGATATTTGGATTTGGTTGGCTTTACCTTAATAATTGCTGTAAGAATAATTCCTCCAACCCATATTGCCAACACCGTATAAAATGGGGTAACCGCAGAACCATAATTGGCTATAGGATATACCGCCACGGTTTCTATTTCTACAGGCTCCGAGAAGAATTCTCCATACAACTCCGGATTACCTGAAAGAGTATCTATTAATGCCTGTACCTTCTCGTCGTCATTGGCCTCGTTCACCTTGTTAATGGCTTCCGTAAGCTTATCGCTAATGGCACGAAGTGCATCTCTGGTTTTTTCCAGAGAGGTATTTCCCAGGGATACTGTTGTCTGAAGTGCTCCAAATACATTTCCCATATTTGCAAGGGTCTGACTCATGCTCTTCATCAGGTCTCCTGCATTGGACAGCACATTTTCCAGACTGTCTAAGGTATTGTTCACCTGAGGCACCAGATTGTTATTATACTGGTTTTGCAGGTCATTTACCTGTGACTCACATCGGCTAAGTGCCTCTATGATATTTTGCTCCTGGGTAGCAGCATTCTGTGAGATATCTGAGGACACCTTGTCCGGGTCAATGGTTCCTAATACCTTCTGAAGCTCCTGGATTTCATCCTTCATATTTCCCAGAGTTCCCAGGGCAGAGCTTACAATATCGGAATGCTCCCCTGTTGCTGCTAAGGATTCATTCAATGCATTTACATCTGTCAGCAGCTGCTGGGTGTCCTTGTACGCCTCTGAAGTGGCACTGGTCATAGCGGCAATATCTTCACTCATCTTTGCCTGCTGTATTTCTGTGGATATATTGCTTAATGTTGTCTTCATGGTATCCAACGTGGTATTCACCTCATTGGAATACGTGTTAAATGTTATCTGGGTATTGGCCATAGAACCCTGTGCATCCTGAAGGCTTTGTGCACTGCTGCTGGTTTTATCTGTCATATCCTTCACATCAGCATCTGCACTGGTGATATTTCTGGTAAGCACCGCATTTCCCGAGATCACAGAATCAATCACATCTTCATATTCAATCAGCTCATTGTTCACCTGGGTCAGCTTGTCTATCAGTCCATCAATTCCCCCTTCGTCCTTCAAGTCATCTGACACATCATTTGCTTCACTGAATACGGTCTTGGTCATGACCTTAATAAACTCTTCATTGATATTGTTCTCTAAGGTAGATACTACGGTATCCGATATCTTGGTGGCAACGGGATTCTTCTTCTGATTCTCATAGAACACCAGCATTGGTTTCTCAAAATCTGTAGTAAAGACATTGTACATATTGTAGGCAAAATTCTCATCAATTACTACCGCAGCATAATAAGCTCCACTGTTTACCCCTTCTATGGCGTCCTCCTGGCTGTCAACAAACTGCCAGTTCACCTTATCGTTATCTGCAAGATTATCCATAATCTGGCTTCCTACATTCTTATATTCCCCATCCTGGTTGGTGTATCCCTTGTCTAAGGATACTGCTGCCAGCTTGAGAGCTCCTGTATTTCCATAGGGGTCCCAGTTGGAATAAATGTTGCACCAGGCATATAACGCCGGCAGAAAGCAGATTCCAACGGCAATAATCAATGCAAATAAATTCCTGCTTAAATTCTTCAAATCTGTGAGAAATATCTTACGTATGGTTTTCATCTATACATCTCCCGTTTATCTGATTTATGGTATGTAATTCAGCAGTGCCAGGCACCACTGAATCTCTAACATCTATATAAAGCAGGTGATTCAAAAGAACCCTCTACCCTATACCATATGTCATTTTTCTTAAAAGGTTACTCTGCTACATCACTGCAATGTCCCAGTCGTATACTGTTTCTAGACACTGCCTTCACCTTGTACAGCATAACATCTGCTGTATGTAAATAATCCCACATGCGATTTCCTTCTCTGGGAATACCCCAGCAGATTCCCTGGGATATGGTTACGAACTCCTCTGCCTTGGAATATTTATGGGTTATGGCTTTATGTACAATCTTCTGCTTCAACTCCTCTGCAAAAGCCATGGTTTCCTCTCTGGTAAAGCCCTCGTATATCATAACAAATTCGTCTCCACCATAGCGGGCACAGAATACATTTCCATATTTCTTCATGCTGTTCATACTGCCGGCAATTTCACGGATACAATCATCTCCTGCCTGATGTCCATA
>CAZYYO010000126.1:3600-5003 GCA_964650965.1 uncultured Lachnospiraceae bacterium
AAGAACAGAATGGAGGCCTGCATATACTCCTGCTTCTTTCCCGTATCACGATAATATCTGATTTTCAATGCCAGAAGCTTCTTCTCCAGATTCTTCACCGTAGTCTTCTTGGTCAGTCGCTCCACCAAATCCAAAACAGAAAAGAAATCATCATATTTCTTAATGGATAACAGCATTTCCAGATAATCGTAGAAATCATCAAATTCATCCATGATGGGAAGCTGCTCATTCACCAGGTCATGAATCTGGACAATGCACTGATCCCGCAACGTCTCCTTCTTCTGCTCATGATACAGTCTTGCCTGATAGCATAGCACAATGAGATGATCCATCTGAGACAAGTGCGGGACGCATTCCTCTTTTAGCTTGTTACTGAATTCCTCTGCCTGTGTCAGTTGATTCATTTTCAAATATGCTTTCCCAATACCTACATAAGCAATGGTAAGATTCTCTATATAATGCTCCATATTCTGGTGTGTCATAATGTAATGGTAGCCATTGATAATATGATCCAGAGCCTTCTGGTATTCTTCAATATTCAGATACAGTGCTCCTACATTCATATGTACCATCCACTCTAAATCCGGCAGTCCATAATTCTGGCAGTAGGTAATGGCCTTAATATAATAATCCATGGCAAATGGTGCATTTCCCCGATTCAGAGACATTATGCCCAGCATATTATTGGCCATAACCACATATCCCCATTCCCGAATTTTCTCCATATGAGGAAGACATGCCAGCATTTCCCCATAGAAATACTTCATGTCATTCATCAAATAATAGGTTTCACCTCTGGTAAAGCAGGCAAAACCTATTAAGGCATCATCATTAATTTTTTTGCCGTATTCCTCCAGCTTGTCACAGCCGGCGATTGTCTTCTCAGGATTTTTTCCACGGCTCTCATTTATTTCTTTAATCCAGTTTTGCACCTGGGTACGATATAAACTGATATCCATGCTTCTCCTTCACTTTGGTTCATTTCTTTTGTTCATTATATTCCTATTCTGAGAAAAATTCCATAGGATTTACACTGGTTCCATTTTGAAGCATCTGAAAATACAGGTTGCTCCCTTCCTTCATGTAATACTTGCTTGGTTCACTGACATATCCTAGAATTTCTCCGGCCGCAACGGTTTTCCCTTCATATACCGGAACTTCCTTCAGCTGTCCGTATATCGCCTGGTACCCATCTCCAAGATCCACTGTAATGGTACATCCTGTTTTAGACTGATTTTCAATGGTTTGAATTTTTCCCGAAGCTGCACTGACAACCTTATCATTTACATTTCCCTGTATAATGATTGCCGGATTATATTTATACTGATTCAGCGTGGGAAAATATACTGTATGATCCATACTATAATTAATTAATATCTCCCCCTCCAACGGCCACTGCAGCT
>CAZYYO010000127.1:0-2773 GCA_964650965.1 uncultured Lachnospiraceae bacterium
AAATAGAAGTCATAGTAAACCTTAGGCAAATAAAGTATAATAAGTAGTAGCAAATCACTTGTCAGGAGGTTGCAAAATGAAAATACACCACAACAACATCTGGGAAAAAGAATGGAATCGTCTGCTAGAGCAGGAGCAGCGGTTTATAAATAAACGCAAGCAGCGAAAGGGAAATATATTAAATGACAAGATTGAGCAGGTGATGCCGGATACCATGCAGGAAACACTAGATAAGGCATTTGTCAAAGGGTTCCAATTGATTTTTGATAAGGGAACTGTAGTGGTGGAACATACCTTCAACAAGAAGAGATTAGAAGATGATTACCGGGTGAATAAATATGCTCTGCATCTGGCAGATAAACCGGAGAATGTACGGGCGTTCCGCCGCCAGGCTTCCTCCGGTAAGATGGTGAATATGGCGATTTCTGCAGTAGAGGGAACGGCTTTTGGAATTTTCGGCGTAGGTGTACCGGATATTCCAATTTTTACCGGTGTTATGTTAAAAAGTGTCTATGAGATTGCCCTGCATTACGGATATGAATATAAATCGGAGAAAGAGCAGATATTTATTTTGAAAGTAATAGAGAATGCTCTTTGCTATGGCGAAACTCTTCGTAAAAATGATATTGCCATCAATCGCTGGATTGATGGCAATAAGGAGTTTAAAACATGTAAGGATATTCAAATGGTAAATACGGCAGGGGTTCTGTCAGAAGAGCTGCTGTATATGAAATTCCTGCAAACCCTGCCTGTTGTAGGGATTGTGGGTGGTGCTGTAGATGTATGGTGCTTAGAACAGGTTACCAGCTATGCTCAGCTGAAGTACCAGAGAAGGTTTCTTACAGATAAGCATCAGCATCAAGCCTAGGGTTATTCCTTGCCATCCCAGCAATAGGTACACAGCTTGCAGTGATCAATTCCTACAGAATCCAGCATATCATCTAGCCGGTTAAAGCGAAGAGAGGTGAAATTTAATTCCTTTCGGATTTCTTCTACCATCACTTCGTATTTTTCTGACTCTGGGTCAGCATATTCCTGAAGAATTTCGTCGGTTACTTTTCCATTTTCCAGGCGTTCAATAACCCGGCGGGTAATTAAGTCCATTTCAGAAGAGGAGCGGGAGAAGTTCAGGTACTTGCAGCCATATAATAATGGAGGACATGCAGGTCGGATATGTACTTCTTTGGCTCCACTTTGATATAGGAATTCGGTGGTTTCTCGAAGCTGGGTTCCTCGCACAATGGAGTCATCAATTAACAGCAGGCTCTTATCCTTAATTAAATCATCCACAGCCAGAAGCTTCATTTTGGCAATGAGATTACGCTGACTTTGCATGGTTGGCATAAAGGAACGAGGCCAGGTAGGTGTATATTTGATAAATGGTCTGGAAAATGGAATTCCTGACTGATTGGCATATCCAATGGCATGGGCAATTCCAGAATCCGGAACACCGGCAACAATATCAGGCTTTACATTATCCCGCATAGCCATTTTCGCACCGCAGTTGTAACGCATCTGTTCTACACTGATTCCTTCGTAGGAGCTGGAGGGGTATCCATAATATACCCAAAGGAAGGTGCAGATTTTCATATCTTTTTTAGGATTGGAGAGAGTAACACAATTTTTATCGGTGATTACAACAATCTCTCCAGGACCTAATTCTTTATAATCAGAATATCCCAGATTCTTATAAGCGAAATTCTCAAAGGAAGCACAGAAGGCATCTTCCTTTCGTCCAATAACAATAGGAGTCCGTCCATAATTATCTCTGGCAGCATAGATTCCATTCCCATTCATCAGAAGAATGGAGACAGAACCGTCAATAGAATCCAGTGCATACTGAAGACCCTCAATCAGGTTGTCCTTTTGATTAATCAAAGTGGCAATCAGCTCTGTGGCATTAATATCTCCACCACTCATTTCCTGGAAATGTGAGTGTCCGCCCTGAAACAGCTGGGCAACCAGATCTGCCTCGTTATGAATCTTGCTTACGGTTGTAATGGCATAGGTTCCATGATGAGAACGTACAATTAATGGCTGTGGCTCGTAGTCAGAAATACATCCGATTCCGTAGAAACCTTTCATTTCCTGAACGTCTTTATCAAACTTGGTACGAAAAGGAGCATTTTCAATATTATGAATAGAACGGTCAAAACCATGTTCTCCCAATACTGCCATACCGCCTCGTCTGGTACCTAAGTGAGAGTGATAATCTACTCCAAAAAATAAATCAAATACGCAGTCATCCTTCGCTGCAACACCAAAAAATCCGCCCATGGGTCATCCTCTTTTCTTCACTTTGTAATCAATTTTCGCAAACAAATAATGCTCTTATATCATACAGCAAATGAAGGCTTATGCCAATGATAAATATTCCTCTAAGGTGATATTTTGTTGATATATTTCTTTGGCAGCGGCTTTCCCTACATAACGATAATGCCAGGGCTCGTAGATAATTCCTGTAATATCACTTTTCTCGGGAGGATACCTTAGAATAAATCCGTATCGCCAGCTGTTTTCCATTAGCCATTTCTGTACCTGGGTATCTTCCTGGGTTTGGTCCAGTTGGGGATGATTGTAATCTACAATATCCACAGCCAGTCCCAGCTGATGTTCACTTGTGCCTGGAATTGCAACAGATTCGGCGGCCAGCTCCTGGGCTTCCCTGGTGGAATAGCCCTGATTTAGATATTCTTGTGTCTGTTGACGAAAGAGCTTCTTTTGCTTATTCATTGTACGATAGGAGGAGCAAATGTAGGGCTCATATCCAGCC
>CAZYYO010000127.1:2873-4975 GCA_964650965.1 uncultured Lachnospiraceae bacterium
CGGAGGTATCTGTCAGCTGATAAAAGAATAAATACTGATCCATATCTACTGTGGCAATATTATAATCGTTAGGAAGCGGTTGTATCATGTAATCCTCATAATATTTCTCCAGAAAGCTTTGAAAGCGAGAGGCAGTTTCATAGTAGGATTCAACGTCTTTCACCAGGAGCGTTTCTTCGCCCCCGCAGGTAATGGACAGCAGGCGACTGGTCTTATCATCCAGTGTCAGGTGATATTCCCCATTGCTACTGTCATAGATATGACAGTCCCAGACAATAGCCGTATTTCTGTCTGGGGGATGGTTAATCATATCATAGTGGGGCATACCATCTGATGTGCCTAAGTCGGAGGAAGAAGTAGAAGCCGTGTTGGACTGTTCTTCTACAAGCATCAGGGGCGTTTCATTGTGATGGAATTGAGCTTCACCACTAAAGTCGCAGCTATCTCCAATGAGATTCTCATCCTGCAATGACGCAAGAATTTTTACAGCAGCCTGGAAAATATCAGAAGCAGAATGCCGGGTACTGGAGTAGGATATTTCCACACTATAGTAATCACCATTCATAATGTTCATAACATCTGTCAGGTTGGTATCAGATTGAAAATGGATGGGCTCTATTTGAAAGGAGCTGGAGGAATGGAGCAGCTGATAATCTTTGATGGCAAAAACTCCAACAGGACAAAAAAGTCCCAGAATCAGAGTGATAATAATTAATCCGGGAAGCAATAGTTTCTTCATCATTGGGCTACTCCTTTCAAAGTAATTGTCACCGTGGTGCCATGAGCTATTTCACTTTCAAAAGTGATGGAACCATGATGCAGCTCTGCAATTCGTTGGCACAAAGCCAGCCCAAGGCCGGCACCTCCTAAAGCCCTGGAGCGGGATTTGTCCACCCGGTAGAAGGCTTCTGTGAGATGGTTAACAGCATTTTCTGGAATTCCGCTGCCATGATCGGCTATGGATAGGATGCAACAGGGCGTATCGTCTATTTTCTCATAATGGCAGCAGATAAAAATGCAGCCGTATTCCAGGTTATCATAGGCTTTTCTGGCATTGTCTATGAGATTTCCAATGAGAGATTGAAATAAATCAGGTTCCAGCAGCCAGGTGCCGGGAGTCAAATCCAGACAGAAGGAAAGATGCTCCTTCTCATAAGCCGGCTGCAGATGCTGCACCAGCTGTGTAATGATATCACTGGGACTGGCAGGAACCAGGGTACAATCCTGTTGCTGAATTTCATACAGCTGAAGCAGCTTCAGAGACAGTCGTTCCAGTCGCTGACCTTCCTGGAAAATGTACTGATAGGCTTCCTGCTGCTCTTCTGTAGATAGCTGCTGGCTGCGTAACAGGTCTGCGTAACCAATAATAGAGGTGAGCGGTGTCTTAAGTTCATGGGTAAAATTTCCAATAAATTGATTCTGTGCTTCCAAGGTGGCTTCCAGAGAATGAATGCTGTCTTCTAATTTCATGGCCATATCATCAAAGTCATGAGATACCTGACCAAATTCATCCTGAGAGTGGATATCACTGCGATACTGGTAGTTGCCCTGTGCAAATTCCTGGGATGCACGAGATAAAGCCTGCAGTGGCTGGGTCAAAAGCTTGGACAAGAGATAGGACACCACACTGCATACGATTAGTAGAATGATAAAAATAACATAATAAATTCGCTGCTGTTGTTGTCTTGCCTGATAAATGGAAGAAATATCATAAGCTACATCCAGAATATAGCAATCTTCATTGAGATAAAATGCACCGGAAATTTGCAGATAATGCAGACCATCAGCTCCTGTAAACACCTGACAGGCATTTTGCGTCTCGTTGATATTGGAAGAGAGATCCAGATAGGGTAAGCGATTATCCCCTTGATAATACAGGCGGGTATCATCTTTAGACAGCTGCAGACCGGACCAGGAGGAGATGTCCTGAGAGGAAAGCTGATCCAATGCAGGCGTAATATCTTCATAAGTAGTCCAATCCTCTAATTCATGCATCATTTCCAGGGTATTAAGCAGCATGCGATAAGATTCCCCTGCTACCGTCTGCTCCCGTTGCAGGGAGTTGGAGAAGGAAATATAGATTAATCCGCTGCTTCCAATGG
>CAZYYO010000128.1:0-4815 GCA_964650965.1 uncultured Lachnospiraceae bacterium
AAAAAGAGACCCTGGTGAAAAGGTCATATATTGTTTTAAGCTTGATTGCAATCTCTCCGGCCTTGGCGGTATATGTATATGTTCAGGATTATGTACGGGTTTTATTTTATGCATTTGAGTATTATATAATCATGATAATGACGTTGTTTGCTATGAAGGACCCGGTGATAGTCGAGGAAGTAAATAATTCCAAGAAGAGATTAGGGGAAAAACTGGTGATACCAGCGATATTTGTTGCATATGCATTTATTTTTGTTGCATTATGGTATATCGGTCCTTTGGAGCTTATTGAAGAAACTGTATTAGGTCAATAAAAAGGTAGGGAGAATATATTGTGAATAATCGAATGAAAGAAATTAACAGATATATGGTCATGCTGATGATGTTCTGTTTTGCTGTTTTTATATGTTGTTATCAGTCTACGGTGCGTTCCTATAATTCCACAATGCTGGCATTATCTTATAAATATGGATTCACTTCCCGTTCCTTATTGGGAACCATATATCATGTAATTAATAAAATTTTGCCCATTGATATGATGGATTTTAGTATGACCATGCTTTTTGCACAGATTGTAACAGGTCTTTTTTTCCTGTTTTTAATGGTCTTTGCATATCTTTGTCTTCGTAAATGTAATGAGGAAGATATTAAGCCCTGCGAGTATCTTATTTTATTCTATATGATATTTACAGTAGCAACCTTTTCAGGTGGATATAACTTCTTTCGGGTAGATTTATTTATGGTAGTAGTTAGTCTTCTGGGAGCATTATTGATTGCAGAAAAAAAGGCGGAGTGGCTTGTGATACCCCTGTCTGCACTGGGAGTTATGTTTCATCAAGGATATGTATTTATGTACTTTAATATTATTTTAGTACTTTTAATATATCGTTTTTTATCAGGAGATAAGAGGGAAAAGAGAAAGTATGGCTTGCTTTTTGTTTTATCCTTTGTTCTCGGGTCTGCGCTGTTTCTTTGGTTTGAATTTCTAAGTCGCTCCAATGGTGCATTATATTATGACACGATTGTGGATGAGGCAAGAAAACTCTCTTTAAATGGACAATACCATTCAACGCTGCTGGCACATGAAGTGTTAGGGGTAGATTTAACAGGTTCGGAATCAGAAATGAAAAAGATAAATATTGTAGAATATCCAATATTTACTGTTTTTATGCTACCCTATATCATCATAACGATTAAATTCTTCATTAATGTATTTAAAGCAGCAGCAACCAAGGTAGAGAAATTCAAGTATTTGGTTGTTTTACTTGGAGCAGGAACAATGCTGCCTGATTTCCTTTTAAAAGTAGATTATGGAAGATGGATATTAGCAGTGATTACATACTACGCAGTTATCCTGTTGATGCTTTGTATGATGCATGACCAGGTCGTGACACAACAAATCAGGAATTCATTCACGTTGATTCAAAAGAAACCATATGCCCTTTTATTACTTGTATATCCAATGATACTAATACCATTATGGGATATTGATATTAACGGATTCCTTCAACACATCAGTATCTGGTTGGATTCGCATCTTCTGCATTGGTATCAGTTTAATTAGTTTTTACAGGGAGATTTGTAGTAAATGGTGGAAAGCGATATAATTTACAGGAAAGAGAATCAACGATATATATATCTACTGAATGTAATAGCGGCTTTTGCAGTTGTGATGCTTCATACCAATGGCTGTTTTTGGGAATTCAGTACAGACAAGTATTGGAGCAGTGCTAATATCATTGAATCTATCGGTTTTTTCGCAGTTCCGGTTTTTTTTATGATTACAGGAGCTACGTTAATTGATTATCAAAAAAGATATACAACCAGGGAGTTTTTTCAAAAAAGAATCCATAAGACGGTTATTCCCTTTGTGCTATGGAGTATTTTGGGATTGTTGTATAAGGTGCTTCTTACCCATGAAATTTCATTAGAAACACTTAGTGTGAGATTTCTTATAGATGGTATTATTAATACAAAAATTATAGATATTTATTGGTTTTTCATTCCTTTATTTTGTGTATATTTATGTATCCCGTTGCTAGCTTCCATTTCAGAGGAAAAAAAGAAAAAGACATTTCAATATTTGATAGTTATTTGCCTGATGATTAATCATATCATTCCCTTCATAAAAGCTATTTGGAATGTTCAAACAGAATGGCCATTTCGTGTATACGTTGGTATGGGTAATATTATTTTTCTAATCATAGGATATTACATTAACAACTACGAGATACCAGGATATTGCCGTAAAATCATTTATATACTGGCAGCTTTTGGATTGCTTGCACAAATTTGGGGAACATACTATTTGTCTATGCACGCAGGTATGATAATTACTACATATAAAGGTTACGAGAATTTGCCAAGCCTGTTATATGCATCCGGAATATTTCTCTTCTTTAAATATCACGGAGATAAAATATGGAAAAATAATACGTGGGTATGGAATGTTATTAAAAACCTAAGTCGGTATACATTTGCTATTTATCTTCTTCATTACTATGTGATTGACATTATGAAAAGAGTATTTGTTATTGATGAGCGAAGTATTGTTTTTCGCTTAGGTGCACCATTTATAGTGATTCCCATATGTGTGGTTATTGCAAAATTATTGAGAAAGATACCAGTTGTCCGAAATATTATTCCATAGGAGAGAATTATAATGAAAAATCAAAACCAATCCATCGATTTATTTGTACCTGGACGCTTATGCCTTATGGGAGAGCACAGCGACTGGGCAGGACTGCATCGGGTTATGAACGCAGCTATCGTGCCTGGTCAGGCAATTGTGACGGGAATTGAACAGGGAATTTATGCTACAGTATCTGCAGCAGACAAGTTCATTGTAGAAAGTGATTTAGGAGAGGATACCTTTGAGTGCGAGATGAATACAGAGGTATTAAGACAGACTGCCAATGAAGGTGGTTACTTCTCTTATATTGCCGGAGTTGCGTCTTATATCAATGAATATTACAGTGTAGGCGGACTCAAAATTCATATTACGAAAAGAACGATTCCTGTACGAAGTGGTCTTTCATCAAGTGCAGCCATCTGCGTACTGGCTGCAAGAGCATTTAATCAGATCTATAAGCTGCGAATCACCACCCTGGGTGAAATGCAGATTGCCTTTTATGGAGAACAAAGAACACCTTCCCGTTGCGGACGACTAGATCAGGCCTGTGCATATGGTATTAAGCCAGTGCATATGATTTTCGATGGAAATGAGATACAGACCAGACCGCTGAAAATCGCTAAGCCCATGTATTGGGTTATTGCGGATTTAAAGGCCAGCAAGGATACGGTAAAAATTCTTTCAGATTTAAATAAATGCTATCCTTTTGCTCAAGATAGAAGAGAACAACAGGTTCAGGAAGCATTGGGAGAAGATAATGCACAGATCATCCAGGAAGCGATGACATACATAGAAAATGGTCAAGTGGAGGAATTAGGACAGCTGATGGTGAGAGCCCAGGAGAATTTTGATGTGAAAGTTGCTCCGGCCTGTCCGGAAGAATTAACTTCTCCAGTACTTCATTCTGTATTACAGGATGCCAAGATACAGCCTTGGATTTACGGATGTAAGGGGGTTGGCTCCCAGGGGGACGGAACAGTACAATTTCTTGCCAAGGATGAGCATTGCAGAGAATTACTGATGGATTATCTGAAGAAGGAACGGAAAATGGATCCCTTTAGCCTGACCTTAAAGCCACAGCAGAAGGTGAAAAAGGCAGTGATTCCCGTTGCCGGATTCGGAACCCGTCTATACCCTGCAACAAAAGCGGTGAAAAAGGATTTCCTGCCTGTGCTGGACAAGGATGGTCTATTTAAGCCGGTTATTTTGATTTTATTAGAACAGTTAATAGAATCTGGTATTGAAGAGATATGCCTGATTATTGGAGAAGGCGAACAGGAGATATACGATAAATTTTTCCAGAGAATGTCTGATGAGAATTATCAGAAGCTTCCAGAGGAAAAGCAAAAATACGAAGACTTTATTTCCGGTCTGGCTACAAAAATTACCTATGTATACCAGAAGGAAAGAAAGGGCTTTGGCCATGCGGTATATCAGAGCTGTCAATTTGCTGATGGAGACCCGGTATTACTGCTATTGGGTGATATGATTTATGAGTCTTATATTGGAAAGACCTGCAGTCAGCAATTAATAGATGCATATGAGGAATATGGATTGCCTGTTGTATCTATGCATGAGGTTCCTTTGGAGGAGGTTGTGCATTACGGTATTATGAAAGGCGACTGGTCTGATGAAAAGGAACAGTATGCATCCCTGGAAGAAATTTGTGAGAAGCCAACCATTGAGTATGCACAGGATCATCTTAAAATGATGTATAAACAAACTCAGGAGAAGTATTATGCTGTTTTTGGACAATATATTTTGACCCAGGATGTATATGATATTCTTGAACGCAATATTCGCGAGAACAACCTGTCTAAAGGAGAGATCCAATTGACAGACGCCCTGGAAGAAGTAAGAAAACAGATAGGCATGATAGGCTGTAGTATTCATGGAAAATCCTATGATGTGGGACTTCCTGAAATGTATATTCAGACCATTTCTGAGTATGGAAAATAAACCGGGCAGGAAAATCTGTCATTCCAAGGATAGATGTTCTTATATAATTAAAAATTTATAAATGTTTATACTTTCGTTATTGATTTTCGCCCCATCATAGATATAATAGATTTATCTTATTTTTTGGATGTGTCTTTTAATGCATCAAGCAGGGAGTACATGTCTATGAAACAAGTCTATCATATCTATGATAAAATCTTTAAACGAATCTTTACATTATCCAA
>CAZYYO010000129.1:0-4782 GCA_964650965.1 uncultured Lachnospiraceae bacterium
CCCAGACCGGAAAGGACTTTACCTTTGATGAGAAGATGGTTTCTATTGTAAATGTTATCAAAGTAGAAGTAACGGGTTACTCGGCGAAACAAAGGCCATTTCCAGGAAAATAAAAATATTATTTTTTAACTGGGGCAGACATCATTTCTCGATAGGAAGATGGTGTCTGTCCAGTTTTTTTTCTGAATTTTTTTGTAAAATAGCTCATATCGTCTATGCCGATAGAACTGGCCTATTTCCTGCCTTCGATATATCGCCATGCTTCGCGGGCTTCCTGTGCGTTCTTTTGAAACCGCTTGGGACTGGTGCCAAATTTCTTCTTAAAGGTTTTTAAGTAATGGGCATAATCATTGTATCCTGATAAATAACAGCTATCAGATACATTTTTCCCCTGTAATAAGTATTTCTGGGATAGTACCAAACGCTTGGTTATTACATAATCCCAGATACTTGTTTTATAGTATTGCACAAATCGTTCACAGATTCTTGATTTACTCATATGCATATGATCTGCAATTTCCTGCACATTGGTTAATGTTGTCAGATTCTTATCAATATAGGAGACGATATTTGCTACCAGCGGATCTTCGTGCTTGAATTCCTGGATGGTCTCTTCCTGAACCAGCTTGCCAATATGAGTCAAATAGATATTTAAATAGGCATGTAATAGAAGATCCTCTCCGAATTGCGGGGGGATTTTTTTAATATAGGAATTTTCAAACAGTTCATAAATATTAGCTGATAGGTCGGAAAGAAAAGATAACGTTTCAGCTGATACCTTAAATAGCTGATTTTGATGCTGAGAGAAAATAAGCGGATAATCGGTATATTGGGTAGAACGCTGCTGCAGCTCTATTTCTGTAATTTGTAAAATGAGACGTCGATAGGAATCCGGGGAATTAATAAATGCTTTGTGAATGGTGCCAGGACCAATAATCATTAAATTCCCTTTTTCCAATTCAAACAGCTTCTCATCAATATAAAAAGATACGTCTCCCTCCAGAAACAAATAGATTTCATACATATTACTGTGAACATGATAGTTACTTTGGTAGTTCACGTATACATTCATGGTAGAGGGCTGAACAATATAGGGCAGAGGATAATCGTCTGTGATGTAACTAGATGGCTGTGAAGTATGGGAAGCTAATGGAATCATGGGATATTTTAATGGGTTCTGTTTTATGCTCGTCATATGTAACCTTTCTGTGAAAAGATTTCGATTTACATTTTTATATTTTTATCATAGCAGGAAATTGATTAATCGTCAAATATGACATAAAAACGATAGAATACTACCATAAATCAATAAAAAATGTGTGATATATTTTCCTTGTAGTTAAAAAGGGTTTTTATAAGAAAGGACAATGTAATGAGAGAAGGAAAGAAAAAATTTCAAAGCTCCAGTCAAAGAGACGGAGTACACTATCAGACAGCAAGTCTGTGGGAAATGATTATGGCACCAGCATGTGCAGGTGCAAGTATGTGTTTTTACATGTTGTTAATGTATGCATCCTACATAGGAAGTACAGGATATGGAATTGCCACAATAGCTGTGGGAATTATTATTACTGCTTCCAGAGTATTTGATGCAGTAACAGACCCCCTATGTGCCATCATTTTTGAAAAGATTCCGGCAAAGCATGGAAAAGTACGTTTGTTTATTTTCTTTGGTGCTGTGATTGAGGCTTTGTCAGTACTGATGATGTTTCATTGGGCAGCAGGAAAATTCAATGGTCTTGCAGGAATGGTATTGTTTATTGTAATTTATTTTGTATATATTATTGGATATACTTTTGCCCATATGGGTGGAAATTGCATGGATAATATTATTACCAATGATCCAAGCCAGAGACCAATGATTGGATTTTTAAAAACACTATACAGCTATGGTATTCCAATTTTATTCAATAATATTATTGCATTTTATGTACTCCCTAAATATGATAACCAATACAATGCGCCAATGCTTAAGGAAGCATGTTACTATTATGTTATTACTGCTATGGCGTTTGTTGTGATTTCCTGTATTGGATTATCCAGAGTAGACAAGGAAGAAAAATATACCTCTATCAAGAAAAAAGAAAAGGTTACCTTAAAAGAAATGTGGGAAGTGCTAAGCAAAAATAAGGATGTGCAGCGTTATGTTGTTACCTGTGCAACGGATAAGTTTGCTCAGACCACTGCCAGCCAGTCTATGATTATTACCCTGTTAAATGGTGTATTAATTGGAAGCTATGTTGCAACTCAGACGGCAAATAATTATGCAGCTGTCATTGGTTTGATTTTTGCTTTTATGGGAGGCGTATTCATTTCCAAGGTAGGTGCAAGAGCGGCTACCATTACCTGGTCATGGGTATCTATCGCTTTATCTGGATTTATGCTGGTATATTGTTTGTTCTTAGGAAAAGATGGAATGTCACAAATAGGTAAAGCGGGAAGTGTACCATTTATCATTTACTGCATTATTACCATTGCATTAACCGCAACCAAGATGATTTTATCCACTGCCGGAGGAACTATGAAACCAGACGTTGTGGATGGAGAAGAATTACGTTCCGGTAATTTCTTACCTTCAGTGGTATCAGGAGTATATTCTATGATTGATAAGCTGATGTCTTCTATTTGCTCTACCTTTGCTGCATTTTGTATTGTATTTATTGGATACAAGACAACGATGCCTCAAATGGGAGATAAAATTACCAATGGTACTTTTGGTTTAACCTTGTTCTTAAGCTTCGGGCTGCCAATCTTAGGCTGGGTATGTAATCTTCTTGCTATGAGAAAATACACCTTAACCAAAGAAAGAATGGTAGAAGTACAAAGAGAAATTGAAATAAGAAGAGGAGCCAACCAGGCAGAGGCTTAGATAAAGCAGCTGCTATGGTTCATAAACAGGAAGGACGGAACATAAGTTGAGAGAAAATATGGAATTAACCCAGGCTTCCTTTGCAAAAGAGGGAGAAGAACCTATAGATATTCGGCTTCCTCATACCTGGAACAATATGGATGGACAGGATGGTGGTAATGATTATTATCGTGGAAAAGGTATCTATTGGATTTCGATTCCATCCATAGACACATCCAAAGAACAGTATATTCAGTTTCAGGGAGCCAATCACATTGCACAGGTGTATTGCAATGAGCAATATATCGGAAAGCACGAAGGTGGATTTTCCATCTTCACCTTTCCAATAACTCAGGCAGTAAAAGAAAAGGATAATCAACTGAAGGTTGTGGTAGATAACCAGGCACCGGAAGTATATCCACAGCAAGCAGACTTTACCTTCTTTGGGGGATTATATCGCAGTGTCACATTGCTTCAATTAGAAGCATCCCATTTCTCCATGGAGAAGAAGGGGAGTAGTGGTATCTTTATTACTCCTAAGGTAGATGGATCTACCAGACTAGACGTGTTCGTTACCAATCCACAGGACACCAGTGTGATGGTTCAGATTGTAAATCGGGAGCATGAGACAGTATTAGAATTATGTCAACAGGGTGAGGAGCATGTGGTATTAGAAGGCCAGATAGAGCATCCACAACTGTGGAATGGAAGAAATCAAGCATATTTGTATCAGGCAGAAGTTACTCTTATGAAGAATGGTAACGTATTAGATCAGGTAACAGAGCATTTTGGATTTCGCAGCTATTATACAGATGTCAATCAGGGATTTTTTCTAAATGAACAATCCTATCCTCTTCACGGTGTATCCAGACATCAAGACAGAGAGAATAAGGGATGGGCAATCACGAAAGAGGATCATAGAGAGGATATGAAGCTGATGTGTGAAATGGGGGTGAATTCGCTTCGCCTGGCACATTATCAGCATGCACAGTATTTTTATGATTTATGTGATCAGCAGGGAATGGTTGTATGGGCAGAAATTCCATTTATCAGTCGATTTATTCCTGGTGAACATGCTTTTCATAATACCATGGAGCAAATGACAGAATTAATTGTACAAAATTATAATCATCCATCTATTTGCTTCTGGGGAATTAGCAACGAGATTACCATGGGAGGAGAGTCAGATGAGCTGTATGATAATTTATGTGCACTGCACAGCCTGGCTAAGAAATTAGATCCTTCCAGGCTGACCACGATGGCTCAGCTTACTACGGTAACATCCGATCATCCCCATACCAGGATTACAGATGTGGAAGGGTTCAATGCTTATTTGGGATGGTACATTGGTGAGATTAGCGATAATGGACCTTTCCTAGATCAGCTCCATGAAGCAAGCAGTAATCGTCCCATTGCCATGAGTGAATATGGCGTGGATGCTTTGGTGAAATGGCATAGCAGTGAACCGAAGAACCATGACTATACAGAGGAATACCAGGCAGTGTATCATGAGCAAATGCTTCAGTGCTTTGCAAAACGTCCTTATTTGTGGGGGACGTATGTGTGGAATATGTTTGATTTTGCAGCAGATGCCAGAGAAGAAGGCGGCAGCAAGGGAAGAAATAATAAGGGACTGGTTACCTACGACCGTAAGGTGAAGAAGGATGCCTATTACATTTACCAGGCATACTGGAGTCATAAGCCAATGGTACATATCTGCGGGGAACGCTACCGGGATCGTGCACCACAGGAGAGAACCCTGAAGGTCTATTCTAATCAGGAAGCTGTTACTCTTATGGTCAATGATACTGTGGTGGAAACAAAAACATGTGTGCAGCATATATGTATATTTGAACAGGTTCCCTTGATGGAGGGAGAGAATACAGTTACCGTAAGGACTACGAATGGAGCTGCTACAGACCGGAAGATTTTCA
>CAZYYO010000130.1:0-4752 GCA_964650965.1 uncultured Lachnospiraceae bacterium
AGGAGGAATCCGGCCAGGGCATAGACCCCCAGACCATCCAGGAATTCGCCAGCGCTGACCCTCACGCCGATGCCATTGGTGACGAGGACGCGGTTGATCTCCGCCAGGTTGCCATCCAATTGGAAGAGCTTAACCTCCTGCTCCCCGACGATTTCAAAATCGCTGATGCCCAGCTGCTTTTCCAAAAGGGGGATGGACTGGCTGATGTCGGAGACCCGCAGCTTGACGTAGTGGCGATTCCGATGGCGAATCTCCTCCATGGTCAGCTCCTCTACGAGAATCCCCTTGTCGATGATGCCCACGGTGTCGGCCATTTGCTCAATCTCACTGAGGATATGGCTGGAAATCAGCACAGTGACGCCGTTTTCTGCCGAGAGCTTTTGAATCAGCAGACGAATCTGCTGGATGCCCATGGGGTCCAGGCCATTGGTGGGTTCATCCAGGATGATGAACTCCGGGTTATGCATCATGGCCATGGCGATGCCCAAACGCTGCTTCATCCCCAGGGAAAATTGCCGGACCCGTTTCTTGGTTTCCTGGTCCAGATTCACCAGCTTCAGGGCCTCCTCAATGGAATGCCTGGACTGGGTCCCCCGCAGGTCCGCGATGATTTTCAGGTTTTCCCTGGCCGTCAGGTTTTCGTAGAAGGCCGGGGATTCGATGAGTGCGCCAATTCTGCCGAAAACCGCTTTGGTGGGGGTGGTCATTTTTTCGCCGAAGAGGTAAATCTCTCCCTCGGTGGGCTGAAGCAGCCCCGTCACCATCCGGAGGGTAGTGGTCTTTCCGGCACCGTTGCGCCCGAGGAGGCCGTAGATTTGACCCCGCTCCACATGCAGATTCAGCTGATGAACGGCAAACTGGGCACCGTATTGCTTGGTCAGGCCCACGGTTTGCAATACCAAATCTTTCATGACACGACTCCTTGTCTCTTGCATCTTCGATAGCCACTGCGCCACACCACCAGCACAGCCAGCACGATGACCTCCACCAGCAGCCAGTGGATGATGGGTGGGAAAAAGGTGAACAGATAATAATTGGGCATCTGATACAGCCAATTAAAGATGACCGGTGTGTAGAACAGGACGATGTAGAGTGTCACCCCGATGCCCATCAGCACATCACTAATCATTCTGGCCGCGCGACGCCGTCCCCTTTCCTTTTCCACCAGACGCCCTTTAATCCACCGCCAGTAGTTCCAAACCAGCACCAGCAGCAGGAATCCATCCAGACCCAGCACCACCATCTGGATCATCTGGGCCATGGAGGCCACGTTATCATTTTGAATGGGATTGCCCAAAACGTATTTTCCCCAGTCCGCCATGATTTGATAAGTCATATAATAGGCCTTGTCGCTATTGGACAACACGATGAGTCCATCCTGGGTGGCGGGATCAATGACCAGCTGGGCGTTCCAGCCAGTGAGGGTGCCATTATGACTATAGACCATCTGGCCACTTGAAAGCTGCGTGGGTTCGATGCCCAGGCACCATGCACCACCAGCCATATCCTGGGGGGTAAACATTTCTGAACCGGACTGCTGGTAGCGCATCAGCGCCAGGGCAAATGTTGCCATATCCTCCCCGGTGCTGGTGACGCCGCTGGCCCCGGTCATGACATAGTGGGTCACGGCCACCGGGCTGTTTAACCCGGCATAGGGTGTGGCCAAGGTTTCGCTCTCATCCGCATAGGAGGTTTTGGTCATTCCCAGCTTATCAAAAACCGCCATCTGCATATAGTCTGCGAAGGACTGGCCGGTGGTTTCTTCAATAACCAGCTGGCAGACACCCATCCCCGTGGCTTCCAGATAAACAAATTCTGTTCCGGGTTCCCGAAGGAGATGGACATCATCCGCCGCCAAGGTCTTAGCCACTCCCGGATTATCCCCGGTATACCCCAGGGCATCGCTGCCGGAGAGGCCAGAGGTGTGGCAGAGCAGGGTGCGCAGGGTGACCTTCTCGGCCCCATATTCCGAATCCGGTACCTACCACTGCCGCAGGTAGGTATTGACCGGGACATCCAGATTTAAAGTCCCCTCATCCACCAGCTTCATAATGGCGTAGGCGGTGAAGACCTTGGAGATGGATGCGATTTTAAACTGGGTATCCTTGGTGACCTTTTCCTTCTTCGCCACATTGGCGTCGCCGTAATTGAGAACCTGAGCCACCTGACCATCCTTAATCAGCACGACCTCCGCCCCCTGGGGCTTGTAATAAGAAACGGCCTTCTCGACATAATTTTCGGTGTTTCTCTGATTGCCAAACCCAACCATAATCCCTGCCAAAATGAGCACCACCGCACAGAGCAGCGCCGATGCTTTCAAAACCTGATCCTTCATCATAACCTCCCAATTCGTTCTTGACTCTTAGTATAGCCCGGGAGGCTGACAGGGCACTGATACAAGTCTGACATTTTCCTGACATTTACTGGGCTTCGGGGAAGGTGATGCGAAACACGGTGTCCCCGGGGATGGAGCGGAGGATTGCAATGGTGCCCCCCATTTTATCACACAGCTCCTTGGCGATGGCCAGGCCGAGGCCGCCGCCCTTTAGCCTGGCATGGTCGGCCTTGTACAGGCGCTCAAAGACATGGGGCTGGTGGGACGCATCGATGCCCTAGCCCTTATCGGCAATGTCGATGCAGATATGGCCGGCTTCTCTTTTGAGGAAGACCCCGAGGTATTTCCCCTGGCCGGCGTGGGTGAGGGTGTTCTTGATGAGATTTTGCAAAATGCGGGTGAAGCGCTCCGGATCGACCCAGAGGTACCACTCGTCGTCTGGGATGGATGAATCCAGCGCGATGTGCTCCCCCTCCAGCACAGGGAGAATGTCGATCAACACCTGCCGGGTGATTTCACAGACATCCACCCGCTTCGGAGACAGGGCGATCTCATTGGCATCGCTTTGCACCAATTCGAAGAGCTGGTTGACCCGCTCCTTTAAGACATTGGCCTTGGTATAGGCCGTGCGGATGTAATCCTCCTGCTGATCCCCGGCAATGCGATGCTGGACGATGGCTTCCAGATAGCCGATGACCGACACCAGGGGCGTCCGAACATCGTGGGAGAGGTTGGCGATAAGCTGCTTCTTCGCCAGCTGCTCCTCCTCGTATTTTTCCTGGGCGGTGCCATAGCGCGTCGCCAGCTGGTTAATGCCATAGGCCAGACGGCCCAGGGCGTCCTCCTCCTTGGAGAAAATCTGCCGCTTCTTCTGACCCGCTAAGATGCTGTCAATCACCGCAATCATTTCCAGGGTCCGTTTCCGCAGCCTGTACTGTCTTATGCCAAGGCCCAGGGTGATGCCTAGCAGCACCGCGATAATGCCCCAGAGAATCCCCATCTCATTTCACCTCCCGACTAAATCGGTAGCCGATGCCCCACACCGTCTGGATATAGGTCACCCCATCCGCCTCACGCTCCAGCTTCTTCCGCAGCCGGCTGATGAGGGCCATGATGGTGTTGTCGTCGTACATAAAATCAGCCTCCCACACCTGATTATAAATCTGCTTTTTCGTAAAGACCCGCTGGGGATTTTCCGCCAAAAAGCAGAGGAGCTTGTATTCCTTGGAGGTCAGGGACACCACCGCATCGCCAATGGTCACCCGACATTTCTCCGTATCGATTTGCAGCTCGCCATCGGTCAGGAGAGCGGACTTCGCCATGGTCTGGCCTGGGCTGGCGCATCGCCTAAAGAGATTCTCCACCCGGGCGATGAGCTCCGAGATCCCAAAGGGCTTGGTGAGATAATCGTCTGCTCCGATTTTTAACCCCAGCACCTTGTTCATCTCATCCCCCTTGGCGGAGAGCATCAGGACCGGGAGATTGCTGAAGGCTCGAATCTGGCGCAGCACCTCAAAGCCATCCATCTCCGGCAGCATGACATCCAGAATCACCAGATCGGTGGGGGTGGCCTTGAGGAAGGGGAAGGCCTGGCGGCCATCGCCACAACAGGACACCGCAAAGCCTTCACCACCCAGGCATTGGGTCAGCAGATTGCATAATTCCACATCGTCATCGACGACTAATATTCTTTTGCTCATGGTTCACCTTCTTTTCAAATGGACTGTCTTAATTGTAGCCCCTTGCCCAAACAATAGCAAGTCACAGAGAAAATCTCAATTTATTCTTGACGCACTAACAACTGTTAGGCTCTATATTTGGGCAATATGATCTCAACCTTATCCACCCTTTTGGTGGTGGTTACGCTGGTGTACATTGGATGGACGGTGGTGAAGCAGAAAGACATCACGCACTGGGGGCGACGCATCGCTCTACTGGCGATTCTCGGCCTTCTGGTGTGCTGCTTCGTCGCCACCCGGGACAGCTACCATTTATCCGTCCAGGCATCCTTTGACAGCACGGTGACCGCTGGTCTCTTCGCTCTGGATAGTTTGCAGTCCAATCTCTGCTGCATCGCCGGTGGCATCATTGCCCTGACGGGAATATCCAGCATCTTCGTGAAGAACCAGCACTATCGCAGAGCCGTGTTCTTCATCCTCAGCGCTGCCTTTGTCCTCAAGGTTCTGATTATCGAAATATCGCGATGGGTGATGTTATGATAAAAATCGTTATGATCAACGGGCAAAACCATCGGGGCAGTAGCTACCACATCGGCCGGATTTTAATCGATGGGATCACCGGCGATAAGGCGGTCACAGAATTCTTCCTCCCCCGGGATCTGAACCACTTCTGTCTGGGCTGCTACACCTGCATCGAGGACGAAACCCCATGCCCCTACTATGAGGAGAAACACGCCA
>CAZYYO010000131.1:0-4691 GCA_964650965.1 uncultured Lachnospiraceae bacterium
GAACAGGGCGAGCTCATAAGACAAAAATCCAGCGAAAAAATGTCCAAGTCTGTCACTTGAGCTGCCTTGAGGGAGATGGAAGCATACAAGTCCAAATTACGGTAAACAATAATCAAAAGCCCCCGGAGTACTACAATTATCTGCAAGTAATGGAAAAAGGGAAACACCATGAAATGTGCTTCCCTCGCTGTATGTATTGGGTTAGATAGATTTGATGCGTTCTAAGGCTGCAACAGAGTTCTCGTAGGTACCGAAGGCTGTAAGGCGGAAATAGCCTTCTCCACTTGGTCCAAAGCCGCTTCCTGGCGTACCAACTACATTGGCATTCTCCAACAGATAATCGAAGAAATCCCACGAGGTCATGTTCTCAGGTGTCTTCAGCCAGATGTATGGTGCATTTACACCGCCAAATACCTGGTAGCCGGCTTCCTGTAAACCGGTATAGATGGTATGTGCATTGTTCATGTAGTAGCCAACCTGCTCCTTAATCTGCTGCTGACCTTCCTTAGAATATACGGCTTCTCCTGCTCTTTGAATAATATAAGGAGCTCCATTAAACTTGGTTCCGTGACGTCTTGCCCACATTCCATTTAAGGATATGCCGTTGCACACCAAATCCTTGGGAACTACAGTAAAGCCCAGACGAACTCCGGTAAAGCCGGCATTTTTTGAGAAGCTTCGAATCTCAATAGCACAGGTTCTTGCTCCCTGGCATTCATAAATGCTGTGGCATACATTTTCCTCAGAAATATATGCTTCATAAGCTGCATCATAGATAATCACAGCTCCAATTCTATTGGCGTAATCTACCCATTCCTGCAGCTGGTCCTTGGTCAATGTAGTTCCGGTTGGATTATTGGGCAGGCACAAATAGATAATATCCGGATTCTCCTTAGGGAATTCCGGTACGAAATGATTCTCGGCGGTACATGGCATATAGATAACATCGCTCCACATCTGGGTATCGGCATTGTAGGTTCCGCATCTTCCTGCCATAACATTAGAATCAATATATACAGGGTATACTGGGTCGCACACAGCGATTTTACTGTCTTGGGCAAATATTTCCTGAATATTTCCCGAATCGCTTTTGGCTCCATCTGATACAAAAATCTCATCTGTTGATATTTCACAGCCTCTAGCCTTATAATCCTTGGCAACAATGGCTTCTCTTAAAAAGTCATAGCCCAGGTCAGGGGCATAGCCATGAAATGTAGCTGCATTTCCCATTTCATCCACTGCCTTGTGCATTGCCTGAATCATAGCTCCTGCAATGGGCTGGGTTACATCTCCGATTCCAAGGCGGATAATATCCTTGTCTGGATGGGCCTGGGTGAAGGCATTGACCTTCTTAGCAATGGTGCTGAATAAATAGCTTCCTGGCAGCTTCTGGTAGTTCTCGTTAATCTGATACATGTTGGTTTCCTCTTTTCTTTTTTCTTTTTTCCTTTTTCCTTTTTCCTTTAAAACAGTCTATGGGATGGTGATTTCACCATCAAATACTACCGTTGCAGGTCCTGTCATATATACCAGGTTCTTTGCTCTGTCATAGGTAATTTGAAGGGTTCCTCCTAGCAGCTCCACAGATACTTCCTCCTGGCACAGTCCATTTAAAATGGCAGCAACTGCTGTGGCACAGGCTCCTGTTCCGCAGGCCAGTGTTTCTCCGCTTCCCCGCTCCCATACCCGCATGCGCAGATGGGTATCATCTATCACATTGACAAATTCTGTATTAACCTTTCTTGGAAATGCCTGGTGGCTTTCAAAGGCAGGTCCTATCTTTTCCAAATCCAGAGTTCTTACATCCTGCTCCATAAAGGTAACACAATGTGGATTGCCCATGGATACGCAGGTGACCTGGTAGCTTGTCTCTTCCACCACAAGGGGCTGACCAATCACCTGGGGCTTATCATAGATGACCGGTATCTTAGCAGCTTCTAATTCCGGTGCTCCCATATTAACCCGCACCAAAGATACCTTGCCATTCTCTAGGGTAAGGTCTAAGGTCTTAATACCAGCCAATGTCTCAATGGTAATATGGGTCTTATCCGTCAAGCCGTAGTCGTATACATACTTGGCCACGCAGCGAATTCCATTTCCACACATTTCCCCTCGAGAGCCATCTGCATTATACATAGCCATTTCAAAATCTGCCACCTTCGAAGACTGAATAAGAATCAAGCCGTCAGAGCCAATTCCAAAATGTCGGTCACTGACAAACACGGCTGTTTCTTCTATATTAGGAATCACTTCCCGGGTACAGTCCACGTAAACGTAATCATTTCCACAGCCCTGCATTTTTGTAAATTTCATGTGATAACCTTCTTTCCCAAATAACTTCATTAGTCTAACAAATTCCATTATTTGTGTAAATAATGTATTTCAAGAAATGCATCTTCTACAGATTATAAATACATTGAAGCACCGTCTCATAATTTAATGGTCCTCCAAAGAGATCCAGGGCACTTCCAATGGTTACATTTAAATTTCCCTGTCCCAGCTCACGAATTCTTGCAATATCCTCATAGCTTCCAACACCACCTGCATAGGTAATAGGAATTCTCCCCCAGCTTCCCAGCAGAGATACCAGCTCTTCCTCAATTCCCTGGGATTTTCCCTCTACATCTGCGGCATGTACCAGAAATTCATCACAATACCAGGACAGCTCATCCAACAGCTCTTCTGTCACCTTCTCCTGGGTGAATTTCTGCCAGCGGTCAGTCACAACATAATATTCATCATCCCGCCTGCGACAGCTTACATCTAATACAATATGCTCTCTTCCAACAGCATCTACCAGCTTCTTAAGATTATCATAATTTACAACGCCATCCTTGAATACAAAGGAGGTTACAATCACGTGACTGGCTCCTGCATCTAGAAATTCTCTGGCATTTAAATCGGTAATGCCGCCTCCTGCCTGGAGCCCTCCTGGATATGCCTTAAGAGCCTTGATAGCTTGTGCCTTCGTCTGTTCATAATATTCGCTGTTTACAGAATTCAGCATAATAACATGTCCACCTGACAGAGAAGATTCCTTATAAAATTCTGCAAAGAAATCTGCATCTCTTCGGGAGACAAAATTCTCCTTGGCCTGGTCTCCTTCATCTGCTAGGGTGCTTCCTACAATCTGCTTTACTTTTCCATTATGAATATCAATACACGGTCGAAATTCCATAGTGATTCCTTTTCTCCATTATTTTTTAAATAGATATTAACCTATTTTACCGAAAAATGGAATAGATATCCCGTATTTTTGACATTTCGCCTCATTGACATGCCTATATTTTTTTGCTAAAATTATTTACTAACAATTAAACAAGAAAAATACGAAAGCGAGGAAAATTGAATGGGTACAATTATTGGTGATGGAATTACTTTTGATGATGTGTTATTAGTCCCTCAGTATTCAGAAGTAACACCAAATATGATTGATTTATCAACCAATCTTACAAAGAAAATCAGACTTAACATTCCTATGATGAGTGCGGCGATGGATACGGTAACAGAACATCGTATGGCAATTGCTATGGCACGTCAGGGTGGAATCGGTATTATTCATAAGAACATGTCCATTGAGGCACAGGCAGATGAGGTTGATAAAGTAAAGCGTTCAGAAAATGGCGTTATTACAGATCCATTCTATCTCTCCCCTGATCATACACTGCAGGATGCAGATGACCTGATGGGCAAGTTCCGTATCTCCGGTGTTCCAATTACCAAGGACGGAACCTTAGTTGGTATTATTACCAACCGTGACTTGAAATTCGAAACAGACTTTACCAAGAAAATCAGCGAGTCCATGACTTCTGAGAACTTAATTACAGCTCCTGTTGGAATTACCTTAGATGAAGCAAAAGCAATTCTTGCTAAGGCCAGAAAAGAAAAACTTCCTATTGTAGACAAGGACTTTAAGCTTCGTGGCTTAATTACCATTAAGGATATTGAGAAGCAGATTAAATATCCATTATCTGCCAAGGATGCACAGGGAAGACTTCTGTGTGGTGCAGGTGTTGGAATTACTGGCAACATGATGGAACGTGTAGATGCATTAGTGAAGGCTCACGTTGACGTCATTGTATTAGATTCTGCGCATGGTCACTCCAAGAACATTATCAATGCAGTAAGCCAGGTGAAGGCAGCTTATCCAGACCTTCAGGTCATTGCAGGAAATGTTGCAACTGGCGAAGCAACCAAAGCTCTTATTGAAGCTGGTGCAGATGCAGTTAAGATTGGTATTGGACCTGGTTCTATCTGTACTACCCGTGTCGTTGCAGGTATTGGTGTTCCTCAGATTACTGCTATTATGGACAGCTATGCAGTAGCAAAAGAATACGGTATTCCAATCATTGCAGATGGTGGTATTAAATACTCCGGAGATATGACCAAGGCTCTTGCCGCTGGTGGAAATGTATGTATGATGGGTAGCATTTTCGCTGGATGTGATGAAGCTCCTGGAACCTTCGAATTATATCAGGGAAGAAAATACAAGGTATACCGTGGCATGGGCTCTCTTGCAGCTATGGAGAATGGCAGCAAGGACCGTTACTTCCAGGAAGGTGCTAAGAAACTCGTTCCAGAAGGAGTAGAAGGACGTGTTGCATACAAGGGAACCTTAGAAGACACTGTATTCCAGTTAATCGGTGGTATTCATTCCGGTATGGGTTACTGTGGATGTCCTACTATCCCAG
>CAZYYO010000132.1:0-1487 GCA_964650965.1 uncultured Lachnospiraceae bacterium
GCTGGATTTTCCTGCATTTCTTTTACCAAAGATTCCTATATGGATTCGCTCCCCGGAAGGGGTACTGTTCATATCCATCCTATATCCTTTCTCCTATCCCATACTGGAAATTCATCCCCATCTGTTAGAAACGGAAATCTCGATTACCTTCGTGAATCTTCTCAATATATGCGGTTGCCTTCTCCTTAACCACCGGGTTGGTAATAACCTCTAACTCCTTGGCAATTAGCTTCTCACCAATCTCTTTCGTCTCTGAAGAAGCATAATCCTCCAGATATTCCTTCAGAGTCATTAATGCATTAGGGTGACAGCAATTTACAATCTGTTTACTCTTCAGCAGCTTCATAAAACGGTCTCCGGTTCTTCCCTCTCGGTAGCATGCCGTACAGAAGCTGGGCACATAGCCTAATTCCATCAGCCACTTCACTACTTCATCTAGTGGACGATTATCACTTACATCAAACTGAGCGGTAGTCTCTTCCTCTGGCTCTTCCTGGGCATATCCACCTACACTGGTACGGGATCCGCCGCTAATCTGGGAGATTCCCAGCTCCAATACATGTTTTCTGCTGGCTTCACTTTCTCTGGTGGAGACAATCATTCCGGTATAAGGCACTGCGATTCGAATACATGCCACAATCTTGGCAAAGGTGTCATCAGAAATACCATTGTCAAATACATCCGGGTCAATATCATCTGCCCGTCTTACACGTGGTACGCTGATGGTATGTGGTCCAACGCCATTATATGCTTCCAGATGCTCTGCATGCATAATAATTCCTGTGAAATCGTAGCGATAGTTGTTCAATCCAAACAAAACGCCCAGTCCTACATCATCAATGCCACCCTCCATAGCCCGGTCCATGGCCTCTGTATGATATGCATAATTGCTCTTAGGACCTGTGGGATGAAGCTGCTCATAAGACTTCTTGTTATAGGTCTCCTGGAATAAAATGTAGGTACCAATGCCAGCTTCCTTCAGCATACGATATTCTTCTACGGTAGTTGCTGCAATATTTACATTTACACGGCGAATATCTCCATTCTTGTGATGAATGCTGTAAATGGTCTTAATACTCTCTAAGATGTACTCGATCGGATTATTCTTAGGGTCTTCTCCTGCTTCTAACGCAAGACGCTTGTGTCCCATGTCCTGAAGTGCATTTACCTCCTGAATAATTTCTTCCTGGGTTAGTTTCTTTCTGGGAATGTGCTTATTCTTGGCATGGTATGGGCAATACTCGCAGCCGTTAATACAGTAATTAGACAGATACAGCGGTGCAAACATGACAATTCGATTACCATAGAATTCCTGTTTAATATCTCTTGCCAGCTGATAGATTTCCTGGTTCTTGTCCTCTAGCTCACAATCCAACAGCACCAGTGCCTCCCTGTGGCTAATGCCCTTCATCTCTCTGGCTTTTTTTAGAATCTCGTCTATCATCTGACGGTTATTCTTATTCTTTTGGGCAAATTCCAGACATTCT
>CAZYYO010000132.1:1587-4684 GCA_964650965.1 uncultured Lachnospiraceae bacterium
CTCGTCTATCATCTGACGGTTATTCTTATTCTTTTGGGCAAATTCCAGACATTCTTTGATTTCCTCATCACTGATAAATTCCTCTGCTTTTGGTGACATTACATTATACATTTAATTTCCTCCTGCTTTCTTCTCATATTCTTTTCTATTGTTCATTTTTTAGATTGTTTTTGTTTCCCTCTGGGGAACGGGGATTCTTGCCGGGTCTCCACGGTCTATCACCAGCTGATACCCAATGCTTTCCATTCGTCTGCTAAGACAGCTCCGGCATTCTGCTGCTTCATCTCCTGTGCAAATCTTATTATCATACAGCTCATATTTCTTACGGACACTGGTAGGTGACAGATTAGGCATAACTACATTTGCTCCCGCCAAAATGCCCTTCTCTCTCCCCTTGGGATCAATGGTTCCAAGGGCGGTGGTGGCCGGAAGCAGTAAATCGGGTTTAAGCAGTCGCAGTATACCTAACAGGTATAAGGTAAGTTCTACCGTTCCTCCCGTCTCCTGTGCAAAGGGGGTCTCATGATGGGGAACGAAGGGTCCGATTCCTACCATATCCGGTTGAAGCTCCTGAATCAGCTGCATATCTTTGGCTAAGGTTTCCGGTGTTTGTCCCGGAGAACCTACCATAAATCCGCAGCCTACCTGATATCCTATCTCCTTTAATTTCCACAGACATTGTATGCGGTGCTTATAGGACATTTCCTTAGGATGGAGCTTCTGGTAATGTGCCTCATCTCCTGTCTCATGCCGTAGCAGATAACGGTTCGCTCCCGCCTGATAGAATCTGCGATAGCTGTCCTCCTCCTTCTCTCCAATGGATAAGGTAATGGCACAGTCCGGATAGCTGTGGCGAATTCTGCTTACCAGCTCCACAATGCGGTCATCTGTATAATATCCGTCCTCTCCTCCCTGTAATACAAAGGTTCGAAAGCCCAGCTCATATCCAGTGCGACAGCATTCCATAACCTCTTCCATAGACAGGCGGTATCTCTCTGCCTTCTGGTTATCTCTTCGAATTCCACAATACCTGCAGTTGTTCCTGCAATAATTTGTAAATTCAATCAGTCCTCTGGTATAGACCTGATTGCCGTAGTACTGATGCTGCTTCTTTCTGGCCTGTTCAAAGAGATACTCTGCATCCTCTCTATTGGTTATTAGCTCTATCCATTCCTCCCGGGTGAGGGTACGTCCTCTGGCCAGGTGGTCTATTAATTGTCTCATCTGTATTCTCCTTGCTGATTTCCTGCTTGCTTTCTATAGATTTTACTTGGAATATACTGCCTTGGCAGTAACGCCCGGCAGCTTACCAATCTTTCCTGATACCGCACTGATAATATCCTGGGGTGCATCCATGGCAACGCTGATTAGAGATATATCCTTCTTATCATAAGGCAGTCCCATGCGGCCGATAATATAGGTTCCATTTTCATGAAGAATATGATTTAATTTCTCTACCTGGCTGCGGTCTTCTACTACAATGGCCAGAATCGCCACCCGGCTGGGCTTGTCAATATTTGCTTCCATATGATTTCCTTTCCTTCTGCAATAAAAAAGCCTCTGCATCCATAAGATACAGAGGTTCATTAACCCATGACAACAAAGAGGCTTGTTGCCCCATTTCCATCTTCTTGTCTGTATCTGTACCCGCAGGTCACTCCTTTGGGCTAAGATTCTTCTCTATGTCCTATATTGTAACATGAGCATAGGGAATGTGCTATACAAGAATCAAGGATTATTGTACGATATTGCATGCAAGTGCAGCTTACGTGTCTTTTCTCAAAATATTTAAATACTCCTCATATACAAACACACGATTTCTAGATGCATTGGTTGTTTCCTTTAAAATTCCAACGGTAATCAGCTTATTTACAACCGTTGACACCGTATTATAGCTTAATCCCAATGCGATAGAAGTTTTCTTTATATCAATAATAGGATACTGTTCAATGTAATTGAAGAGAGCTCGTACGTTATCCTTTTTACGGGATGTTTTTGGTAACCGCTCCAAATTTCTATCATGCAATGTTGATAATTCTTCAACGGTCAATAGAGAATCTTTAGCAGCTGCGGATACTGCTTCAAGGAAGAAAATAACCCACTGTTCATAATTTCCACTTCTTCGCACTTCCGAAATTCTATCATAATACTCTATTTGATTTTTTTTCAAAAAATAAGAAATGTATATAACAGGTTTCTCTAACAGTCCCATCTCCATCAAATATAAAAGAATCATCAAGCGTCCCACACGGCCATTTCCATCTAAAAAAGGATGAATTGTCTCGAATTGATAATGGATGAGTGCAATTCTTATCAGCGGATCGTCATTTTCCACGTTATTCATATATTGTTCTAAATCTGACATGGCCTGGTTCATATCTTCTACATTCGGCGGAATATATCGAGCTTCCGACAAGGAACAATTAGCTGCTCCAATCCAATTCTGCGAACGTCTAAATTCTCCTGGATTTTTCTCCTGTCCACGCACACCAGACAATAATTTCTCATGGATTTCTCGAAATAAACGTGAACATAGAGGAATTTTCTTGATTCTCTCCAATGCATAGGTGCAGGCATCAATATAATGAATGACATCAGCAACATCTAAATTCGTAGCGGAATCCAGCTCTGGATCAAGTACATCATCCAAGGTGCATTGTGTTCCTTCAATCTGAGAGGAAATAAGAGCTTCCTTTCGAACATACATTGTAATAAATATTTCTACGTTAGGTATTAATTTCGATGCAGTGTCCAATCTTACCAACTCTTGATTTGCTTCCACTAATTTCTTTACCATGTTACCGCTTAACTCTAATGGTGGATTTGGTGGTAAGCTGGATGGTTTAAAAGATTTATACTGTGCATTGCCTGTCAAATTATTTACAAATTCTCCTGCTCTATTCATGGAAATCTCCTTTTTGAAATATAATTCTAATTATATGTTCTTTATTTCAGAAAGTAAACTATTTTTTGAAATAAGGAGTCGACCATATGCACATTATTTTATACTAAATTAGTTGTACCAACGCTTCCACCGCTTCATCACTGGTAGCCCAGCTTGTTGCAAATCTTACAATGGTATGATTCTCATCTGCTT
>CAZYYO010000133.1:0-4618 GCA_964650965.1 uncultured Lachnospiraceae bacterium
TCCATCTGGTGGGAAAGCCGGGAGGAGAGCTGACAGAGATACAGTTCTGGGGAACACATTTCCTGCTACAGGTGATTGGCGTGTATCAGGGAAAACGAAGGAGCCGGTTGGAATATCAGTATTGCGAAAGGAGAAATGAACAATGATTTATATCACAGGAGATACTCATGGAGATTTTGCAGGACGGTTTAATGCTGATAATTTCCCAGAGCAGAAGGAAATGACTAAGGAGGATTATGTAATAATCTGTGGAGATTTCGGTGGTATCTGGGATTATGAGAAGGAAAGTGCCTATGAAAGAAACTGGCTGGACTGGTTCAATACCAGAAATTATACCCTGCTCTTTATCGATGGAAATCACGAGAATTTCCATCGATTATACCAATATCCCAAGAAGGAGTGGCATGGGGGAAAGGTGCATGAGATTCGTCCATCCGTTCTTCACCTGATGCGGGGACAGGTATATCAGCTGAATGGAAAAACAATCTTCACATTTGGCGGAGCAGCAAGCCACGATATCACAGGTGGAATCCTGGAAATGAATGACCCGGATTTCAAAGAGAAGAAGAAAGCCTTAGACAAGGGATACTTACCATATCGAATCAATGGTAAGACATGGTGGAAGGAAGAGCTGGCATCTGAGGAAGAGAAGGAAGAAGGAAGGAGAAATCTCAGGGCTTGTCATTACAAGGTAGACTATATTATCAGCCACGAATGTGCCACCAGAACCAAAGCAATCCTGGGCGGTGCAGGTCGATTCCAGGGAGATGAACAGTCGGATTATCTGGAGGAAATTAAGCAAATAACGGATTATAAGAAATGGTTTTTCGGGCATTACCATGATAATTTAAATGTTAATGATAAGGAAATAATGCTGTATGAGCAGGTGATTCGGGTGGAATGAGGACGGAACAGTAAGAGCTTCCCATTCTACTCCTCCCGCCCTCTCTCTTTCTGAGCCTCCAGCTCCTGGAGCAGCTCATCTAAGTCAAAATTCTCCCCACATACCGGGGCTTGTCCCCGGCGGAAAATCCAGTTGGTTCCTACCGGCATATTCAATATTTTCTGAGGAGGAATATCGCATCGTTCTGCCACAGCCTTGGCAGTTTCCACATCATTTCCACCCATATATACGTATGTATCACAGTTTGCAATGATGGTCTTGCCGTTGTTGCCATAGCCCTCTGTCAGCTGAGCTTCTGCCTGAATCATAAGCATGGCAGAGAGACCTCGGGACCGAATAGAGGAAATCATTCTGGGGAAATCGTCAATCTTACAATTGGTTGCAAAATCGTCCAGGATAAAGCGAACGGGGACAGGAAGCATATTGTCTCTACACTGCGTATCTGCATAACGGCACAGCTCCTGCATTGCCTGGGTGAAGAAGATATTGACCAGCCGGTCCATGGAACGGTCGGTGTCACTTACCACAACGAAAATCGCGGTTTTTCTTTGCCCCAGCATAGGTATATCAATGTCGTCACAGGCAGTCATCTGGTTTACCTCCGGTGTATCGTATAATCCCAGCTTGGCATTGGTGGTTACCAGTATGGAGCGTAGGGTTCGATTGGCAGCGACTCGGAATTTTAAATAGGTCTGGTAGGCGAAGCTTTCTTCATCATTTTCCAGAGCATGCTCCATAATACGATCCAGGGTGGTTTTACTGTCCTCCATATTTCCACCCTCCTGGCATAGATTAATTAATTTAAGAAGCACATGGAGATTCTGTTCCTTCTCCTGGCAAAATTCCAGAATGTAGGCAATGACCGATTGCAGCAACAGCTGGCTGGCGTCATCCCAGAAAGGGTCCTTGGAGCCGTATTTTTCTGACGCGACCAGCATATGGGAGATTCGCAAAATATCCTGTGTGTTATGTATATAGCGAAAGAAATTATAATGTGACGACATGGTTGGATTGGTAAAATCCAGCTTTTTAACCACATAGCCCTGCTGCTTTAGATAACCCTTATATTTCTTATATAAATTGCCCTTAGGGTCTGACACCAGGTAGCTTCCTGTTGCCTGCAGCAGATTTGGGGTGACAATACTTCTGGTTTTCCCGGCTCCGGAAGCTCCTACCACCAGAACATTGTTGTTTAACTGAGTCTGGAAGCAGTCCAGGCTGTAATAGTGATTTTTTCCTAAAATGACAGTTTGTTTTTCCATCGCATCCTCCATGCTTGTAAATGTTGCTTAATTTATTTCCAGATTTCATCGCAAATGCCAAAGTCAATGGCTTCCGTGGCATTCATATAATTGTCAAAGCTGGTAGCTTCGTTGATTTCCTCAATGGTCTTTCCCGTGTGCTGGGCTAAGATTCCATTTACAATCTCTCTTGTCTCAAGAATCGACTGGGAAATGTTCTTAATGGATGTAGCTGAGCCGCCAACGCCTCCCGATAGCAGAGGCTCATGTATCATCACCTTACTGTGAGCCATAATATAGCGGTGTCCCTTCTGTCCGCCTGCCAGTAATATAGCTGCCATGCTGGCCGCCATCCCGGTACATACAAGATTAATTTCCTGAGAGCTGTTTTGGATAGCATCATATATCATCAGTCCGGCACTAATCTCCCCGCCAGGACTATTGATAAATATAGTAATTGCCTTCTGTGATGCCTGCTGCAGATATAACAGCTGAGAAAAGAATTGATTGGCCATGTCAGAATTAATGTCTCCGGATAAGAAGATTCTCCGGTCCATAAGATGCCGTGTTAATAAGGATACTTCCCGAACTCCATGGGCGCTTTCTACCTCAATGGACGGATTCCAGTTATTGTTCATAGTGAGACCTCCCTGCTAATTTGTGTGATATGGCTTTATTATGATCCAGCGGAGGGAGAGTGAACATGTACTGTTGGTTTATTTTGTAAATGCTATTTAGAATATATTCGTGTAAAACAATGTGAATTAGGAGTGAAAATTCACGTAAAATTACACGAATTATATTACATTTTTTACACTACTTGACATGAAAGGATATGAAAGGGAATAAAGAAAGAGACTATATTAAATGTGAAGAAAAGGATATAATGGAATGTAACAAACTACATAGGTAAGGAAAGGGAGTAAACGAGAATGATAACAGGAGAATTAAAAAACCGAATAGATAGTTTATGGGAAATATTCTGGACAGGTGGATTAACAAATCCCCTGGATGTTATTGAACAAATGACATATTTGATGTTTATTCATGATTTGGATGATACAGATAATATACACGCCAAGGAAAGTGCAATGCTGGGGCTTCCATACGAAAGTGTCTTTGCAAAGGAAGTAAAGCTTGGCGAGAGAGTTGTTGACGGAACACAGTTGAAATGGTCTGTATTTCGGGATTATCCAGCAGATAGAATGTATTCCGTAATGCAGGAAATGGTATTTCCATTTATAAAGAATCTTCATGCCAACAAAGACAGTGCATATTCTAAATATATGGATGATGCAATTTTTAAATTGCCCACACCATTGATGTTATCCAAAGTCGTAGATGCAATGGATGATTTATACGCACAGATGGAGAAGTTAAAAGAATCGGATGCAAGAGGCGATGTATACGAATATTTATTATCCAAATTATCAACAGCAGGGTTAAATGGTCAATTTCGAACACCTCGACATATCATTAAAATGATGGTAGAGCTTATGGAACCAAAAGCAGCAGATGTTATTTGTGATCCAAGCTGTGGTACCGCAGGATTTCTTGTAGAGGCAGGGGAGTATCTTAAGACCAATAAGAATGAAGAAATATTCTATGACAAGGGCAAAAAAGCACACTTTATGAATCACATGTTCCATGGATATGATATGGACAGAACGATGCTTCGAATTGGAGCGATGAATATGATGACGCATGGAGTAGATAACCCTTTTATTGAGTATAGAGACAGTCTGTCAGACCAGAATCCTGACAAGGACAAGTATTCCTTGATTCTTGCAAATCCCCCATTTAAGGGAAGCTTGGATGCCGATATTGTTTCAACAGATTTATTGAAAATGTGTAAAACCAAAAAAACAGAATTATTATTCCTAGCACTATTTGTCCGTATGCTGAAGATTGGTGGAAGATGTGCCTGTATCGTTCCTGATGGTGTGCTGTTTGGTTCATCAAAAGCTCACAAGGACATCAGAAGGGAAATCATTGAAAACCAAAAGCTGGAGGCAGTGATTTCAATGCCTTCCGGCGTATTTAAACCATATGCAGGTGTGTCTACCGGAATTCTTATATTTACCAAGACAAATCATGGCGGAACGGATGATGTGTGGTTCTACGATATGCAGGCAGATGGATTAAGCCTGGACGATAAGAGAACAGTTATTACAGAAAATGATATACCTGATATCATTCAGAGATTTCATAATAGAGCAGAAGAGACAGATAGAGAACGTACAGATAAATCCTTCATGGTTCCTAAGCAGGAAATCGTGGAAAATAATTATGATTTATCCATCAACAAATACAAGAAGGTGGAATATGTGGCAGTAGAATATCCACCCACATCGGAAATTATGGATACCATTATGGAATTAGATGCACAGATAGCTAAGGATTTAAAAGAACTGCGAGAAATGTTGTAGAAAAATATAGGAAAGGAAAAACGAATCGGATAAATTGAGATTTG
>CAZYYO010000134.1:0-4509 GCA_964650965.1 uncultured Lachnospiraceae bacterium
GTTACAAAGGCAGGAACCTTACCGGCGATAGCCATGTAAGCAGTTTCCCGATACAGGGCAAGATTGGCACCGATCACCTGAGGATAATCACTCTTGGTCATTTCCAACCATTCCAGACATTCTTTTGTCTCTATATTAATGCGTTTGGCACACGTAAAGTAGGCGCCCCAATCCCATTTCTCGCCAGTCTGTTCCTCGATAAATTTGATGGCATTTCTTACTTCCTGCGCAGCATATTCCTGTACACCAGGCTCAGTATGGCGAAGAGGGGATGCCAGCTGGAATACCGGAATGCCATTGTCCTCAAGCGTTCTTGAAATGATACCATTTCCAAGAAGAGAACCATCGCAGGTAGTGTTACACTGGACAGCACAGCAGCCAAAGATTGGCATATCGTCATCAATACATACCCCGGCTTCTGCTGCCGGCATAGGACATACATCTCCCGGCATACCACACTCCTGAATGACATCCAGGTAGTGAGTGACAGAATCGCCCTGGAGGAGAACTGTAACATATACGGAAGCTGTCTCCCAGCTAAGACCTTTTAAGTTGGGGAAACCGCACATGATGTGGGTCATTTCGTTTTCATCCATTAAGACAATCTTTTTGGAGAACTCCGTGTCGTTACCACAGTTTCTGTCAGCGCGGAATACGTTGGTAAGCAAAAGAGCAACGTCCTCTGCAACCAGGTCATATTCTGCGTGGGCAATGCGGAGGTGATTACCCCGGAGTCCTACGGTGTGCTTGTCAATCATCATGGGAACGGCCAGGTAATTCAGCATCCAGCGATAACGGAAGAATCCCTTCACATTGTTGGGATGCAGCATGAACTTTGCCAGAACTCCCATAGTTTTTAACCAACAGGTATAATCATAGAAGGTGTCCTTGAAGCCACGCCATTCCCGGCGTTTTCTAACCTTACCCTTGCCGTAAAGGTCACCCAGTCTTGTACTTCCAACTGCTTTTCCCATTATTTTTTACCTCCCTGGATTTTTTTGATTTCAATACTTTCCACGAAAGCCTGAACACGGGTGCGAATCTGTCCTGAGGTGCCAACGGCGTAAGGACGGTCGATGGTAAGAACAGGATATCCGTATTCCTCCCGAAGTACATGGGACCCAACCATTCGCTCATATGCCCATGGATCACAGAACTTCATTTGTTCATAAATGATTCCGTCTGCATGATATTCCTTGGCAATTTCATTAACATATTCTCTTCTTCGATTCATCTTTGGGGTGTCCATATGTCTTGGGCACATACAGTTCATCATATATTCCCGGCAAATCTGGGTAAGAACCGGTTCTGTGTCATTTAATATAATTTCCTCTCTTCCAGGAAGAGAGCCATAGCAGAATCGGTCTGCTACTACAAGTGCTCCCGAGTCCTCAATCAGTTTAATCATATCCACGTCATCAATTTCAGAACCTACCACTGCAACCTTTGCCCTAAATTGCTTCTTTTCGTCTGGCACACGGGTCTTTAATTCCTCTAAGGTTTCTTCTAAAAGTGGTAACAGCTTATCCTTTGGGCATACATAGGTTGCCATACAGATAATATGGAACTCGTAGCCTGTAATTCTGGGATTATCCTCTTTTCGATAGTTTCCGATTTCTGTAATCAATCGGCAGGTTTTATTATGGGCTGCTACAGCCTGTCTTAAGGTGTCCTCTGAAATATCAATTCCATAAACCTCATGGAGGGGATTTAATATTTTCTTCTGACATTCTGATATGTATAGATTCAGGCCATTATCATCTGCCTTCATTGGTACTTCCAGATACTGATAGAAGAAGTTCTCCTTATCGTTTATCTTAAGAAGCTCCATATTCTCCACACAGCGGTTAATCATGGTACATCCATCTGGTGCCATGAGACAATCCAGGAACTGATAACCGCCTTCAATCGCACGCTCTAATAATGCTCTGGAATACTCACATAGAAGGCTGGTAAGGTAATAGGTTCCCATCTCCATAGAGCCTGTTCTAGGAGCTCTCAGTCGAACGGTAAAGGTGCCCGGTAGATCCATCAGCACCTCCGGCATCTGATAACATACACTTCCTACGCAGATTCTTCCTTCCTCCTGAGCCTGTCGCACCAGCTCGTTGTTAGCATCCTCTAATAATTTTTCAAAATAATACAAATGCTTTAAGTCTTTCATTGATTCACCCTCTCATTCGTTGTACATTTACAGAATCTCTATCTTAGTCAATGCCTGCCGCACACCCTGTACAATGGCAGCTTCTGAGTCCAGATAAAATACACTTTCTCCTTTTAAATCAAATTCAGCCAGAGACGAGTCTGACAGAATTGTTGCCAATACCGGCACATCACCAAAATCCATGTAAGGAATTACATTTAAATCCGGTAAGCGGTTGGCAATAATTCCCACCTTATCGTACATGACCAGTTCATCTGCCACCTGCTTAATAGTATGTACTACCTGGGTTCCCTTCCTGCTGGAATCTGTAATTAACAGAAGGTGGGTAACCTTCTCCATCACTCGACGGTTAATCTGTTCAATTCCAGCTTCTCCATCAATCACGATGTAATCATAATTTGCTGCCAGGATTTTAATAACCTCCTTTAGGTAGCTGTTAATCTTACAGTAGCAGCCTGCTGCCTCCGGTCTTCCAATGGCAATAAAAGAGAAACCGTCCATTTCCAGCAATGCATCAAAAATACGGTAGCGTGCCTCTCCTAGCAGTTCCATGGCAGTTGCCGTATTGCCATCTTCTGCGTTTGCCACTACTTCTTTTCGAATGTCGTCAATGGTGGTTTCCACTTCAATTCCCAGTGCAGTAGATAATCCTACTGCTGGGTCTGCATCAATCGCCAATATTTTCTTGTCTGGATAGGCTTCTACCAACAGCTTAACCATAGTAGCTGCAATGGATGTTTTCCCTACACCACCCTTACCAGCTACCGCAAGAATTTTGGTATCTTGTTCGCTCATTATTCAATTCCCCTCTCTTGTATATCCTTATTTTGTCTCCCCAGACTTTTTCTTTGTGGACTCTTCCCTCATCCACTTTGTATCCGTCATTTCCCATCTGATAAAACACTACTTATATTTTAACATATCCATCCCATAAGGAATATTTAGAATATTTACACAAATTCTTCCGACTTTTTTATTCAATGTGTCCGCAACATCTGTGTATTTATCCCTGTTTTCACTTGGTGTATAGCTTATACCACCATTTCTAGTTCAAAACTTACGATTGATTCATAAAATAAACAAAAGAGCCGCACATTTTTCCCAAAGCCATTGCCAGAAGAATCCAGGACAAGCCTACCGTAAGCTTTAATCTGCGAAACATAATGGGAAACATATTCAGGATTTCTGCAAGAGCCACCGCCTGGCATCCCACGAAAATTCCTGTTCCCAGCCCAACAAGGCATAGGAACCATCCGCCTATGGGCAAATGCAGCTGAAGCCAGATAGAGAGAATGCAGCCAACGACTCCTCCCATGGTCATTGCGGTCTCATAGCATAGAATATGACCTGCATTTTTGATTTTCGCCACAATTCGTGTAATAACTCCCAGGGAGATTAACAAGGCAAACAACCCTGTTGATGTGGACAAACCGAAGATGGCTCCCAGGACAGCGATTAGAATCTCCTTAAGTAGCATCGATATTTTGATCCTTTCTTGCAGCATTCTCAATAAATGTAGTATCTACGTCCTTTTCATACTTACGCATCTGTACCTGGATTGGGGTAGGGTCATGGGTAATCTTCTTCTTTCCAATATGGTTGTAAAACAAGATGATTCCCAGAGCCAATCCTATGGAATAGCTAATTTCCAGAATCGATAGGGTTGGCTTCTTTCCTGGCATGATTTGGGCATAAAATTTATCAAAAACAGAGGTAATACCAATATCGTTATGAAATGCCATGATGGTAAATGCCGAACCTATGAAGATAAGAATCCACGCTAATACCAGCTTCACCATCTGTGTGGATTTGCTTACCGGCTGGCTGCGGTATTCCACCAGGAAATCCATCTCTCCAGCATTTACAATGGTAAGCTGTGGATATTTCTGCAAAATCAACTGAATAATTTTCATAATAGAGAATGCCATATTCCCAGGATGATCAAATTGATATACCTTCAGCTGCTTAATCTGTCGAAGCAGTGCCTCGTTGCTCCCTGTGATGGTAGCCAAATCATTTATGGTAACGGCAGGTTTATGACTTAAAACATTTCTATCAATCTTAATATATATGGTTTCATCTTTTCCAGTCATGCCGTAACACTCCCCCGCTCCGTTTGGATATGCTCCACCAATATCAGGTCCTGTACCTTATGTTCCTTTGATTTACTCACTTTATTATAATAAAAAAGCCCTGCCAAAATTGCCAGCACAAGGCAGGCAATCAGGCAAAGCCGATAAATTCGCTTCGCCATGTTATCCCTCTTCTCTTTTTGATGCGTACCGCATCATCTCTTCTGGGATAGTATGGCAAAACCCGATTCATTTTATACAAATAATACTATT
>CAZYYO010000135.1:0-322 GCA_964650965.1 uncultured Lachnospiraceae bacterium
CGGTCCAGGCCATGAACTGGCAGGGCGTGTCAGATAAGAAAAAAGCGAAGATTACAAGGGATATGAACCGACTGGCCAAGTCCTTATCCCAGAGAACGATCCCCCGAGTGTCCTTAAAAACAAGGTTTCTTTTTAATATGTGTGGCAAGATGCAAAAGGGGAATATGGGCAGCGGCCCCGCGGAGAAACAGTATTGGGAAGATCAGGGCTGGCTGGGAAAGGAACGACCATGGAAAACCAAATGACAACCAAGGAAAAAATTATTATAGAATCCCTCAAGCTGTTTTCCCAGAAGGGCTATGAGGGTGTCTCTATGCGGGAG
>CAZYYO010000135.1:332-1239 GCA_964650965.1 uncultured Lachnospiraceae bacterium
GGGCAGTGGGCATCAAGGGGGCCTCCCTCTAGAATCACTTCTTAGGCAAAGAGGCGATTTTTAGGGCAATCTTCGATGAGATGACGAAGCGATATGACGCCTCCGCCATGGCTATGCACATCCCCACCGCCCAGGATGAGCAGACCGTGGCCTTTTATCTGGGGGCTGATCCAGATACACTTTTCCACTTTGCCGAGGGCTTATTCGGCTTCTTCTGCCAGGATGATTTTATGGCGATGTTTCGCAAGCTTTTGGTGGGGGAACAGCATCGCTCTCCCATGGCGGCGGAGATGCTCAAGCAATACTATCTGGATGCCCCGGTGCTCTTCCAGAAACAGATCTTCGAAGGGATGCAGGCTCAGGGGAGTATGGCCGGTTTTGATGCCGGGGTGATGGCCCTGCATTTTTACAGCCCCATTCACTATTTGCTGTGTCAGTTTGATTTGGGGTGTCCCTATGGGGAGTGTCTGAGGCAGCTTACGGCGCATGTTCGGGGGTTTTGTGGGGTGTATACGAAACCACCCCTCGTTTAATGGTAGGTTCTAGCTGTCCCCCAAGCTTACTCAATGTCCTCATCACTTTCTGATAAACTGGCATCCAAAAGAAATTGATCAAAGGGACTTTGGTAAAGTCTGTCCTGAATAATACGGTATTTTTCAAACTCGCTTTCTGCGTGCATTTTGGCCAGCTCGGCGGAAATTTTACCTTTATCCTGCAGAACCTCCCGATCCCACAGGGTTAAAAAACCGTTGAGCCGCTCCTCCCAGTCCGCCATGGTCATGGGGATATGGCGCTCTGCCTGTGCTTCTGCTAAATCCAGATAGGCCGATACAATTCTCTCTAATTGAAAAATCTCTTTGTCGGTAAGGTAATTTTTAGCGACACTTACATCATATTTATGAATCTT
>CAZYYO010000135.1:1266-4489 GCA_964650965.1 uncultured Lachnospiraceae bacterium
CATCCCAGTTCGTCAAGCCCATATGTTCTTTTTTACTATCGGCCCGATTATAAATTACCTCAGCGGCAGTTTGCCCATGGACACCATAGTGCAGTTTATTTTGCACTGCTGCAAAGAATCTTTTTGTTGCCTTTGCCGAGGAATCATAATCTAAAGCCGTGGTGTAGATATCTGTGATTTTTTGATAGAATTTTCTTTCGGATAGACGGATTTCACGTACTTTTTCAAGCTGTTTTTCAAAGTATTCTTTTGTCAGAACCGTGCCACTGTTTTTAAGTCGTTCATCATCCATGACCCAGCCCTGGATGGTATAATCTTTGACAATACCGTTTGCCCATTTTCGAAACTGCACAGCACGCTCATTGTTTACTTTAAAGCCAACGGCGATGATTGCTTGCAAGCCATAGTGCTTCGTATTGTACTGCTTACCATCTGTGGCAGTTGTTAAGTATTTCTTAACAACTGAATCCTCATCGAGTTCATTGTCTGAAAAAATGGTTTTTAAGTGCTGGTTAATGGCAGGTACGGATACATTGTACAAAGCTGCCATCATTTTTTGAGTCAGCCATATGTTTTCATCCTGATAGCGCATCTCAAAACTATTTTCATCATCACCGGTGGCGGCAATAAAGGTTAAATACTCCGCCGCTGATGAACGGATTGTTATTTCTTCACTTTTCTTTTTCATTTATCCCACTTCGATTTCTGCAATAATATTCCGTATAGCTTCCCACCGTTTATCCTGTTCCCTTTTGTAATCCGCCATTCTTTTTCCCGTGATTCCAAAGTAATATTCTATGTAAATTCTAACGCATCTCCTGTGGAAAGTCGAACCCTATTTACCTCCACAATTAAAACTTTGTCCTTCAAAAAAAACAAAACAACACAACCGAGAATATCGACTGTGCTGTTTCTAAAATTATTTAATAAGGTTCACGCTTCGCGTTTTGCAAAGCCAACCGCATCTATTGTTCACAATTTTTCCGATTTTCCTGATTTTTCCTTCGGAAAAAAATCGGATAAATTGCGGACCATCGGGTACCGGGGCCTATTCGCTTACGCTCAAACCATCAACTCACAAATGAGGTTGGAGAATGCCACGGGATCTTCAATGGCCATGCCTTCAATTAAGAGGGCCTGGTCGTAGAGGAGCTCGGCGTATTTTTTCAGGCGGGCATCGTCCTTGGCTTCGGCGGCTTTTTTAAGACCGGCAAAGACGACATGGTCACCGTTGATTTCCAATACCTTCTGGGCCTTCATCATCATATCCGGAGTCTGACCCATGGCCTTAGCCTGTTCAGCCAGTACCTTTTCCATTTCCAGGGAGAGGCCTTCGCCGGTGGCGAAGCACACAGGGTGGCTCTTCAGACGAGTGGAGAGTTTGACCTCGGTGACCTTATCCCCCAGGGCGTCTTTAATGGCGGTTAAGATATCCTTGGATTCTTCGTTCTTTTCCTCGGCCGCTTTCTTTTCTTCTTCGGTCAGCTCGATGCCTAAATCATCATCGGCCACGGATTTAAATTCCTTTTCATCGTAGCTCTGGAGGACCTTGAGGGCGAATTCGTCTACCTCTTCGGTACAGAGCAGGACTTCGTAGCCCTTATCCATGAGCATTTCGATCTGGGGCATCTTCTTGATTTTATCCACGGATTCCCCGGTGGCGTAGTAGATGTACTTCTGGTCTTCCTTCATCCGTTCCACATATTCCTTAAAGGTGGTGGGTTTTTCTTCCGTGGAGCTGGCGAAGAGGACTAAATCCTGGAGCTTATCCTTGTTGGTGCCAAAGTTATCGTACATCCCAAATTTCAAGCGCAGGCCAAAGTTCTTGAAGAAAGCTTCATAGGCTTCCCGATCCTTGAGCATCCATTCCTTGAGCTCAGCGATGATCTTCTTTTCCAGACGCTGGGCAATGGCCTTGAGCTGGCGGTCCTGCTGGAGCATTTCCCGGGAGATGTTTAAGGACAGATCCTGGGAATCCACGAGACCCCGGACAAAGCCAAAGTAATCTGGGAGCAGATCCTCACACTTGTCCATGATGAGGACCCCGGAGGAGTAGAGCTGCAGTCCCCGTTTAAAGTCCTTGGCGTAGAAATTATAAGGCACCTGGGAGGGGATGAAGAGCAGGGCATTGTAGGATAACAATCCTTCCACGTTGGTGGAGATGATTTTAGCCGGATCGGCGTAGTCGTAGAACTTATCCTTATAGAATTGGTTGTACTCGTCGTCCTCTACCTCAGAGCGGCTGCGCTTCCAGATGGGCACCATGGAGTTAATGGTTTCATCCTCATAGTACACATCGTACTGGGGTTCGTAATCTTCTTTTTCCTTTTCTTCATCAGTGGCTTCGATAAGGCTTCGCTTTTCCACATTCATCACGATGGGGTAGCGGATGTAGTCGGAGTAGCGCTTGATGAGTTCCTTCAGACGCCATTCGTCTAGGTACTCGGAGTATTTTTCATCCTCGGTATCTTCCATGAGCTCCAGGGTGATTTCTGTTCCGATATCATCCTTGTCACAAGGGGTAATGCTGTAGCCATCGGCTCCTTCGGATTCCCAGAGATAAGCCTGATCGCTGCCGTCTGCCTTAGTGCGCACAGTAATTTTTTTAGCCACCATAAAGGCAGAGTAGAAGCCTACCCCAAACTGGCCGATGATGTCCATGACATCGGTACCGTCTTGTTCCGCATTTTCAGTCTTGAAGTCTAACGAACCACTCTGGGCGATGACCCCCAGATTGTTTTCCAGTTCCTCTTCGGTCATCCCGATCCCATTATCAGAGATGGTCAGGGTGCGGGCATCCTTATCGGCGGCCACACGGATCTGGTAGTCGCTGCGGCTTAAGCCCGACTCCCCGGTTTTAAAATAACGCTTGTCGATGGCGTCGCTGGCGTTGCTGATAATTTCCCTTAGAAAAATTTCTTTGTTGGTGTAGATGGAATGGATCATGAGGTCCAACAGACGCTTGGACTCGGCCTGGAATTGTTTCTTTGCCATATGTTTCACTCACTTTCTTTATATTATTCTCAATTTTAATCAAAATTATTAGCACTCTTTATCATTGAGTGCTAAAGCTATTGTAAGGCATTTTGAGTGAAAAATCAATATTTTTCCATCATTCTTAACATGAATTTCAGATTTATTTCAGAAATTTCGTTATTCACTTTAAATAAAACCCACTTCAATTCCAATGGATTTAAGGAAAGTTTGTACTCAAAGGGTATAT
>CAZYYO010000136.1:0-4459 GCA_964650965.1 uncultured Lachnospiraceae bacterium
TCAGATATGGACACCAGTACAGACTTTGATGGGAGATATTGCAAAGGATGCTTTCCGAATAGATGCAGAGAAAAAGTATGCAACAGATGAATTGATGGGTGCAGCGTTGAAGAAAGCCGATAAGGATATTTATGATGCAATTTATACTTTGTCAGATAAAAAATAGAACCAAGTAATGCTGTATGAATGAGGAGAATGATCCTATGCAAAAGGAAAAACAAAAAGATACTCGAAAAGAAACCTTACATATTCTTCTTCAATCTTCCTATAAAGTAAAAGCCTCCATGTTCGTCATGGGGGCTGGGCAAATTCTATATAAACAGGTGATAAAAGGATTACTATATTTGGCAGCACTGGTTGTATTTATTGCTTATATGGTGACTAGCGGAGTACAGGATGTAATTGGATTTTTTACTTTGGGAACGGTAGAAGGAGATGCTTGGCTAGGAATCGCGGGAGATGATTCTGTAATCATGTTATTACGTGGAATTTTGGCTTTTATTGCAATCATTGTAATAATCTTGGTCTATATCTCCAATATACATGACGTACTTGAGATTGAGAAGAAGGATAAAAAGGGAATCAAATGCCCAGGATTTTTCCAGGCTGTTCCGATTTATATTGATAAAAAATATCATAAAGTTGCGTTAAGCGTTCCAGTACTCGGAGTGGCAATTTTTAATGTGTTGCCAATCGCTTTTATGATCTTAATCGCCTTTACCAATTATGGTGGGGATATTGTTCCACCTAAGTTGGTGGATTGGGTTGGATTTGCTAATTTTAAGAAAATTCTAGCCTTAGGAGATCTGAAAGATACCTTTATAAATATTCTGAAGTGGAATGTTATATGGGCTATACTTGCGACAGCATTTAATTACTTTGGAGGATTGGGGTTAGCATTACTCTTGAATAAGAAATGTGTGAAGGGAAAGACCTTCTGGAGAGCATTTCCGATTCTAGCATATGCACTTCCTGGTTTCATTACATTATTGGCATTCAAGTTCATGTTTTCCTATGGTGGACCAATCAACTATTACATTACTTTAGGCGGTGGAAAAGCAATCGGATTTCTTGATATTGATGCAGGAATAAAGGCCAAGATCATTGGACTTTTGGTAAATACATGGATTAGCGTTCCTTCATCTATGCTGCTTGCAACAGGTATACTTTCTAATATGAATACAGAGTTATATGAAGCAGCAAGTATTGATGGAGCATCCCGATGGAAGCAGTTTATCAAGATTACGCTACCATTTGTGATTTTCTCTACGACACCTGTAATTATTACAAGCTTTGTGGGTAATTTTAATAACTTTGGAATATTCTATTTCCTACGTGGAGGTCTATACTGTGATGGATATTTCTTAGCAAGCGATACCGATTTGTTGATTAACTGGCTATATAATTTATCAATAGATAATACGTATTATGGAATAGGAGCAGCAATTAGTTTAATCATATTTATCATAACCTCAGTTGTGTCCTTATCTGTATATGTAAGAAGTTCAGCATTCCGAAAGGAGGATACATTCCGATGAAAAAAAGAAGAATAGGAAAAGCAGTTACCATAGACGCAATCATTACTTATATTATACTTATTTGTATATGTTTCATTTTCCTTTTCCCAGTATTATGGCTTGTACTTTCCTCCTTTTCAAAGAGTGGTTCCATATATGACTTGCATGGCTTTTTCCCAAAAGCATACAGTCTTCAGGGGTATGTCAAGTTGTTTACAGATACAACTATGTATGACTATCCGAACTGGCTGAAAAACACGTTCTTTGTTGCAGGTTCCTCTGCAATTCTAGGAACCACTTTGGTAATATTGACTGCATATGTCATGAGTAAATTTCAATTTAAAATGAGAAAGCCGCTGATGAAGACCACACTTGTACTTAGCATGTTCCCAAGTTTTATGGGAATGACAGCGGTGTATCTACTCATGATGAATTTTCATTTGATTAATCATCTGTGGAGTCTGGTTCTCATTTATTCTGCAGGTGCACCAATGGGATATCTGGTGCAAAAAGGATATTTTGATACCATTAGTAATTCCATTTATGAAGCAGCACGAATCGATGGGGCAGGAAATCCTCGAATCTTTTGGCAGATTACATTGCCATTGTCAAAGCCTATGATTGTATATACTATGTTGACACAGTTTGCGTGGCCATGGAGTGATTTCATTTTGCCAAAACTACTTCTAAAGAATAAAGATTTGTGGACAGTAGCAGTTGGCTTGATGAGTTTGGATGAAACCAAATTCACTCGGTTTGCAGCAGGTTCCATATTTATTGGTGTTCCAATTATTATTTTATACTTCTGTCTGTCACGTTTTTTAGTACAGGGAATGTCAGCTGGAGCAATTAAGGAGTAAAAGTTCGGTCAATATCCCCTACAATTTTCCCATCAATAAAACCTTTTTCTGCCATATCAGTCATAATCTCTATGCATTTGGCATGAGACATACCTGGTTTATAAGGGCGGTCTTCACTGAGCGCCTGGTAGATATCAATACAGCCCATGAGACGATCTTTTTCGGTCAGCTCGTGGGCTGTTTTGCCGAAAGGATATCCTTTTCCATTTAGCTTCTCATGATGAAGAGAGGCCCATTGGGTAATGTCTTCGAAGCCTTTGACCTGTTTTAGAATGACATAGGTATACCATGCATGGTTCTGCATATAGGCATACTCTGAGTCGGTAAGCTTGTCGGGCTTTTCTAGGACATCGTTATTGATTGCCATCTTCCCGATATCGTGAAGGACACCAGCCACATAGAGACGTTCGCCGATATCTTTTGGATAACCATAGACGTCAGCCATCCGCATAACTTTATGTGCAATCTGGTCGGAGTGATTGCGGGTGAAAGGTGATTTATAATCGATGATTCGTCCAAACACATCCATGACAGTCTGCACCTGTGTAAACGTATACTCCTGAACATGATGAGGTAATTCGAGATTCAGTAAGTTATCGATTTTCTTATCCGCCAACATAAGGTAGCGGTGCCTTGACATGGCATGGAAGAAATGGTCAATGACGTCGCTAGAGAATAATGTATCGCGATTATTATTGAGATAAACAGTAATCTTTTGATAGTTTTCTTCAGATACCTCTTGAAGATGACAAGCAACATCAAGCAGATCTGCAAGATGAATAATCTGGGCTTCCAGAGGCGTTTCATCTACGGACTCATGGAATGGACCAGTACCATTGGCATTTTCGTGATGATACAGAATGAACCCAGTTACATCCCCATGAAATGGAAAGTGTTCCAAGTTCTTTTCACCATTAACACAGTGATTACCATGAACATCCTGCCCACCGGTGACACGTTCTTCGGAAATGTATTGGGTCAGAGCATTATCATGGAGTGCTGCACATGCAGACAAGTCCGCGAGTTTTTCTTTAGAAAATCCATAGTCTTTCCCAATCAAAGTGGAGATATAGGCCACCCACTTGGCGTGGTTTACAGATACTCCCACAAGTTCAGCTTCGATACAGTCTAGCGCATAGGAAAGCGCATAGATCAATCCATTCATATCAATTTTCATATTTTTCCTCATTCTTTAAGTATCATGGATGCAAATTATTTGATAGATATATTCTACCACAAACTAGGCGGAAAGTCCCATCTCTATAAAAACAATACTTGAAGTATTGTGTACTTGGACTACAATGGAACAAAGGGGTGACAACATTGATTCGAGATTATAGGGAAGAAGATAGAGACAAGATAATGCATATTCTCAAGCAGGGAATAACAGTATTAAATGCGGAAGATGAGGAATTTTGGTTTCAGAAGGATCACAAGATTCTGATATATGAGTTAGAGAATAAAGAGATAGCTGCATGCTGCAGTTTTGGTTGTTGGACCAATGAATTTGAGCATCATGGTTTGCTGTTTCTATATGTGGTACCGAAATATCGTAGACGGGGATTTGGCTCGAAGCTATACCAAACGATATTTGAATATATTAGAAAACAAGAATTGACTGTACTCGAAGTAGCATTTCGTGTGGATATGGATGATGCTACACCTTATTTCAATAGATTAGGATATAAGAAATGGTATGGTCTCCATGTGATGAGTTATGATGGGGGAATGCAACCAGATCCACCCCAAAACATCGAAATTGTATCTTATGAAGATCGATTTTGTGAAGCATATGTCGAAGCTATGAGACAAGGTTTTTATGAAATGAGACGTGTCCATGATTTTCGTCCGCATTACTGTATGGAATGCAATGAGAATAAGCATAAGGAACTTCTCAAAGATAAAGAGCATATATTTGTTTTATTGGAAAATGGAGAGTTTGCGGCTTCCGCAGCAGTTCATATTGACGAGGTAGATGCGTTAGGACCAGTCATTGTGGCACCAAAATATCAGGGGAAAGGTTATGGAAGAATTGAAGACAATTCTATGAAATTGAAGATGGAGCCATACCGATATAGTGAC
>CAZYYO010000137.1:0-3039 GCA_964650965.1 uncultured Lachnospiraceae bacterium
TCTTCGCATCTGTCCCACCTTTACAGCGGAAGCTGCACGATGATGACCATCTGCAATATAGATTTCCCCAGTTGCAGCAAAAGCATGCTCAATGGTCTGAATATCCTGGGCTTGATCAATGATAAATACCCGATGACGAATGCCATCCTCGGATGTAAAGTCGTATAAAGCCGGCTTTTGCTTATTGGCAAGTACCACATCATCTATGGTCTGATTATCCCGATATGCCAAAAAGATAGGTCCGGTCTGGGCATTGCAGGTATCTACATGGTGAATCCGGTCTGCTTCTTTATCTGCTCTGGTATTTTCATGCTTCTTAATCACATTGTTCTCATAGTCATCAATGGAAGCACAGGCAACGATTCCTGTCTGCACTCTGTCATTCATGGTAAGCTCATAAATGTAGTAGCAGGCCTTGTCTTCTCTTACAAAGTCTCCTGCATCCACCATTTCCCATAACAGGTCATGAGCCTTCTGATACACCTGTTCATCATAGGTATCTACATCATCATTAAAATTGGTTTCTGCACGGTCAATCCGTAGAAATGATTTTGGATGGTTCTTCACCACCTCTTTTGCTTCTTGTCTGTTATAAACATCATAAGGGAGTGCAGCAATTTGATCTGCTGCCTCCCTCTCTGGTCTGATTCCAATAAATGGTTTGATATTCGCCATATATTTTTCCTTTGTAGCCTCCTATTTAATCACACGTACTCTTACTACGTCTTCTACTGCGTCTAATTTAGCAACTACTTCCTCAGTAGCTGGAGTGTCTAAGTCCAATAAGGTATATGCATACTCTCCGCGGCTCTTGTTGGTCATATCGGAGATATTAATATCCGCATCTCCTAAGATGGTTGTATATCGTGCAATCATTCCCTTGCTGTTCTTATGTAGGATTGCAAGACGACCTGCGGTCTGGCAGATTCCCATATCACAGTCTGGATAATTTACAGAATGCTTAATATTACCATTTTCCATATAGTCACGGATTTCCTTAACCGCCATCACGGCACAATTATCCTCAGCTTCTGCGGTAGATGCTCCTAAATGTGGAGTTAAAATCACACCCTCCTGACCTGCTGTGGTAGGATTTGGGAAATCAGATACATATTTTTTTACCTTGCCACTGTGAAGTCCATCTAATACAGCCTCTTCATCTACCAGGATATCTCTGGCAAAGTTAAGGATAACCACGTTCTTTTTCATCATTTCGATGGCATCCTTATTAATCATCTTTCTTGTAGCATCTAACAATGGTACATGTACTGTAATAAAATCACATTCCTTGTAGATTTCTTCTACAGAAGCAATATGCTTTACACTTCTAGATAAGTTCCATGCTGCATTAACGGAAATGTATGGGTCATATCCATAGACTTCCATTCCCATATGCGTTGCTGCATTTGCTACCTTGACACCGATAGCTCCCAGACCAATCACACCCAGCTTCTTGCCAGCGATTTCGGTTCCGGCATATGCCTTCTTCTGCTTCTCGGTAGCTTTGGCAATGTCTGCGTTATCCTTTTCAGATTTCACCCAGTCAATACCGCCAATCAAATCACGGCTTGCCAACAGCATTCCTGCAAATACAATTTCCTTTACTGCATTGGAGTTAGCTCCTGGAGTATTAAATACCACAATACCCTTCTCGGCACATTTATCCAATGGAATATTGTTAACGCCGGCACCGGCTCTTGCTACTGCTGCTAAGCTCTTTGGCAGTTCCATATCATGCATGGCAGCACTTCTTACCAATACCGCCTGTGCATCATTGATATCATCCACCTTCTTATAATCTGTAGAAAATAAATCCAAACCAACATTTGCAATTGGATTTAAGCAATGGTAATTAAACATGATTCTTCTCCTTTTATCCCTTTATGCGTTTTCTTCTTCAAATTTTCTCATAAATGCAACTAAGGCTTCTACTCCTTGCTTTGGCATTGCATTGTAAATGGAAGCTCTCATTCCGCCCACAGTTCTGTGACCCTTCAGATTTTCGAAACCAGCGGCCTTTGCCTCAGCAACAAACTTAGCATCTAATGCCTCATCTCCGGTAACAAATGGAACATTCATCAGAGAACGGTCTTCTTTTACAACGGTTCCTTTAAACATCTTGCTTTCATCTAAGAAATTATACAGAATCTGAGCTTTCTCTATATTACGCTTCTGCATTTCCTTAAGACCGCCCATTTTCTTTAACCACTTAAATACCTTGCCACAAATATAGATGTTGTAGCATGGAGGTGTGTTATATAAAGAATCTGCGTCTGCCTGTGTCTTATACTTTAACATGGTTGGTGTTCCCGGAAGAACATCATCACGAATTAAATCCTCACGAATAATCACAATAACCACACCTGCAGGTCCCACGTTCTTCTGAACGCCACCATATACAACGCCGTATTTACTTACGTCAATTGGCTCTGATAAGAAGCAGGAAGAAATGTCTGCTACTAATTCATGTCCCTTGGTGTTAGGCAGGGTCTTAAACTTGGTTCCATAAATGGTATTGTTCTCACAAATATATACGTAATCCAAATCCTCTGGAATATCCAAATCGGAACAATCGGGAATATAAGAGAATGTTTTGTCTGCAGAGGATGCAAGTTCAACTGCTTCTCCATACATTTTTGCTTCCTGGAAAGCTTTCTTAGCCCACTGTCCAGTAATAATGTAACCAGCCTTCTTATTTACCATAAGGTTCATAGGAATCGCTGCAAACTGCTGGGAAGCTCCTCCCTGAAGGAATAATACCTTGTAATTATCCGGAATATTCATCAGCTCTCTTAAATCAGCCTCTGCTTCCTTAATAATGGTATCGTATACCTTGGAACGATGGGACATTTCCATAACGGACATGCCACATCCCTGGTAATCCAACATTTCATCTGCTGCTTCCTGTAGTACCTCTTCCGGTAATACTGCCGGTCCTGCTGAAAAATTATACACTCTGCTCATTTTCTCTTATTTTCCTTTCTTTGCTAAATCTTCATCACTAAAGCATTCACTAATTGGTGTTCCCGGTGCTACCAT
>CAZYYO010000137.1:3139-4425 GCA_964650965.1 uncultured Lachnospiraceae bacterium
GCAATCTCATTCATATTCATACGGAAGCATCCATCTCCTGCAATGTTAATTACCTGCTTGGCAGGATTTCCGATTTGTGCTCCAATGGCTGCTCCTAAGCCATAGCCCATGGTTCCCAAACCGCCTGAAGTAAGTAATTGATGAGGACGGGTATATTTAAAATATTGTGCTGCCCACATTTGATGCTGCCCTACCTCAGTAACAATAATAGCATTTTCTCCTGTTTTCTCATAGATTGCTTCCACAACATATGGTCCACTGAGTCCTGCCTCTGGCATTTTTACTGGGAATTTCTTGGCAAATTCATGAATATGCTCTAACCATTCTGTATGCTCCTGCTGAGCTAACATAGGATTTAAGCGTTTTAAAATCTCCTGTACATCACCAATCACCTGAGAGGTTACAACAATATTCTTATTGATTTCTGCCGGGTCAATATCTAATTGCAGGATTTTCGCCTGCTTGGCGAATTTCTTAGGATTTCCCAGAACACGATCACTGAATCTGGTTCCAATGGCAATTAACAAGTCGCATTCGCTGACGCCGAAATTAGACACCTTAGTACCATGCATACCCAGCATGCCGGTATAATTGGTGCTGGTTCCATTATATGCACCCTTACCCATTAAGGTATCACATACAGGTGCCTGCACCAGATTCACAAACTGTTCCAATTCCTGGCTGGCATTGCTGATGACTGCACCGCCTCCCACAAAGATGTAAGGACGTTTTGATTTATGTATCAGTTCCACTGCCTGCTGCAGTGCTTCCTGGGTAATGGTATCACTGATTCTTCCAATGGGCTGTGGCTCTTCCTTCACATAATCTGTCTTGGCTGCAGTTACATCCTTGGTGATATCCACTAAGACCGGTCCCGGTCTTCCACTTTGGGCAATCTTAAATGCTCTTCGAATGGTTTCTGCCAGCCTGGTTACATCCTTAACAATAAAATTATGCTTGGTAATTGGCATGGTAATGCCTGCAATATCAACCTCCTGGAAGCTGTCCTTTCCAAGAAGAGATACGCCTACATTACAGGTAATTGCTACCATTGGTACACTGTCCATGTATGCGGTTGCAATTCCGGTAACAAGATTGGTGGCTCCTGGACCGCTGGTAGCGAAGCATACACCAACCTTCCCTGTGCTTCTTGCATATCCATCTGCAGCATGACTGGCACCCTGCTCATGGCTGGTTAATACATGACGGATTTCATCCTGATGCTTATATAAGGCATCATATACATTTAAAATGCTTCCACCAGGATATCCGAAGACAGTATCGAC
>CAZYYO010000138.1:0-1708 GCA_964650965.1 uncultured Lachnospiraceae bacterium
ATATTAACCATAAATACATTGTAGTAGAAAGAGAGATTTGCACATGCTTTTTTTATACTTATTTTCAAGAGAGGAATGATTAAAATTGTTAAATTTAGTACTAAAAACAGGCGATAGAATACAGATTGGTGATGATGTAGTTATCAAATTGCAGAGTGATAGCAGAGCACAGCTTGCCATTGATGCGCCTAGAGAAGTGAGCATTAAAAGACTTGCGGCAGAACCAAAAGCTCCAAGAAATGTAAAAAGCTCTTCTGCTGTGACAAGTGGTAAAAAGATAATCTATGTGTCTGATAATTCAGATAATAAGAAATAAATGATAGCAATAACAAACTACATATTTACTATCCAGTGTTATGAGAATAGTGTCAGAGCACAAGGAGGAAAAAGTGAGAAAAAATCAAAAAGCGCAGATAGATGGGTTATTTGATTTATTAGCAGATGCGCATAAAACAGTCGAGAACTGTATAAATAAAAGAAAATATGAAGATGCGGCACTTGTACTGGAAGACTGTCAGGATGCCGCCATTGGTATTGGCAAGGCGATTGATGATTCCGAAGGTGAGGATACAGAGACCGTTAAAGCATTGGAAGAATATTGTGAAATCATATATTTGATCCATGAGGATTTGCTATCCGAAAGCTCTTTAGTGGCGGCAGATATAGCAAATCGTTTGAGGAAAATATTGAAAACGATTCTTCATTGTTATCGGAAAGAAGTAAAGGTAAAAAGGGAAGTAGTATTCCTTCCCTATAAGGCTTCTATGTGGGATTCATTGGAAAGTGTTTGGAAGAAATATGATGCAGACCCTGAATGGGATGCGAGAGTGATTCCGATTCCATATTACGATAAGAATCCAGACGGGACATTTTCTGAATTTCACTATGAAGGAAATGATTATCCTGATTATGTTCCGATTACATTTTACAAGAATTATGATTTAGAAGAAAATCACCCGGATGAGATATACATCCATAATCCATATGATGATGCGAACTATGTGACTAGCATAGAACCACATTTCTATTCAAAAAACATAAAGAATTATACGGATAAACTGATTTATATTCCGTATTTTGTCCTAAGTGAACCAAATCCAAAGGATAAAAATGTAATAGAAAGCATTTCTCATTTTGCACAGACACCGGGAGTGATTCATGCTCATAAGGTCATCGTGCAGTCTGAAAATATGCGTAAATGCTATATTGAAGCGATGGTTATGCTTGCAGGAGAACATACAAGAAGCATTTGGCAGAAAAAAATTAAAGGAACTGGATCACCTAAGTTTGATAAGGTTGTTAATGTGACAAAAGAAGATATTGCATTGCCGACTGACTGGAAGGAAAAGATTTGTCGCAAGGATAATACAGAGAGAAAAGTCATTCTCTATAATACCAGTGTTACATCACTTCTTCAGGAGTCAGAGGATATGATAGAGAAGATTAAGGATGTTTTATCATATTTTAAGACAAAGAACGATGATGTTATCTTGCTGTGGAGACCTCATCCTCTTATCAAGGCAACAATCAGTTCCATGAGACCAATGCTTTGGGATGCGTATGAGAAGATAGTGGAATGGTATAAGTCAGAGAATTTTGGGATCTATGACGATACTGCTGATTTGGATCGTGCGATAGCGATTTCGGATGCATACTATGGCGATGGTAGTAGTGTGGTGCAGCTTTGTCAGAAGGTGAAAATGCCTGT
>CAZYYO010000138.1:1808-4423 GCA_964650965.1 uncultured Lachnospiraceae bacterium
GAAGCTGAGTATCACCCATCGACTACCTTGCAGAAGATTATAGATGCTGGTATTACACCGGGAATAGCGATTAATCCGGGAACATCTGTAGAGCTGATTATGGAAATGCTTCGTATTGTGAAAAAGGTTCTCGTTATGTCAGTGAATCCGGGCAATGCAGGACAGATGTACTTACCATATGTAGGTAAGAAGATTACAAAGCTTCTTTCTATGAAGGAAGATATGGGATTTGAGATATATTGGGATGGTGCATGTAGTGCTGACCGTATACTCGAATTTGCTCCAAAGGGTGTAAAAGGCTTTGTACTTGGTACTACACTTCTATTTGGAAAAGAGAGAAGCTATGGGGATATCTTACAGGATATCAGGGAACTCAAGTTTTAGGAGCAGATGGTATGAATGTAGCTTTAGTTTTATCCGGTGGTACAGGGAGCAGACTAGGAAGTGATATTCCAAAGCAGTATCTTAAGGTAGCAGACAGGACTGTTATTTCCTATTGTCTGGAGACTATTTTAGAGAGTTCATATATAGATGCAGTTCAGATAGTGGCAGATAAGCAATGGCATGAGGTTATAGAGGAGAGTCTTGTGCAGCTTGGTTTCAGGCAGAGTGAGAAAGTGAAAGGCTTTTCAACACCGGGCGAAAACAGACAGCTTTCTATATTAAATGGTCTTTATGATATTTCAAAATATGCTAAAGAAACAGACTTGGTAATGATTCATGATGCGGCAAGACCAATGCTGACAGAAGATACGATAAAGCAAATCTTTGATACATTAGAGGTGCATGAGGGAGTGATACCGGTACTTCCGATGAAAGATACTGTGTATCTAAGTGATGGCGGAGAGAAAATATCAGCTCTTCTTAATAGAAGTCAGGTGTTTGCAGGACAGGCTCCGGAAGGTTTTATTCTGGGGAAATATTTTGATGCTAATAAGAAACTATTACCAGATGCCATCTATGATATAAATGGCAGCACAGAGCCAGCAGTTCTTTATGGAATGGTTGTTACTATGATTCCCGGAGATGAAGGGAATTTTAAGATAACGACAAAGGAAGATTTAAGGCGGTTTGAAGCAATAACAGATAGGGGGATATGACGGGATGAAATCGTGGATATTGCATGATGTAGGTGATTTTAGATATGATGAGAAGGAAATGCCTAAAGTAAGTGATGCACAGGTAATAGTTAAGGTAAAGGCTGCGGGAATATGTGGCTCGGATATTGCTCGTGTATATGAAAACGGAGCGCATAAGATGCCGCTTGTAATAGGACATGAGTTTTCAGGTGTAGTGGAACAGGTTGGAAAGTATGTTGATGAGCAGTGGATAGGAAAGCGAGTAGGTATTTTCCCTTTGGTTCCATGTAAGGAGTGTCCAGCCTGTCTTAATAGAAAATATGAGATGTGCAGTCAGTACAGTTATCTAGGTTCAAGAGTTGACGGAGGCTTTGCGGAGTATGTTTCTGTGCCTGAGTGGAATCTGATAGAGCTTCCTGATAATGTGAGTTTTTAGCAGGCAGCAATGCTTGAGCCTATGGCTGTGGCGGTACATGCTATGCGCAGACTTTCACTTGTGCATGATGCATCAGTGGCAGTATGCGGACTTGGTACAATAGGTCAGTTATTGATTATGTTTTTACTGGAGAGAGGAATAAAGAATATATATCCAATAGGCAATAAAGATTCGCAGAAGGAATCTGTTCTGGCGATGGGAATTCCAGAAGAGAATTATTGTGATATGCGTACAATGGACGTGGAAGCATTTTTGAAAGATAGGACAGATAGAGTGGGTGTGGCATCTTTCTTTGAATGTGTAGGTAAGAATGAGACAGTGAGCATCATGTTCACGATAATATCTGTCTGGGTCTTTGGAGCGTTTGAGTGCATTATGATAGCGGAGATTAGCAGTATATATTTCTGCATAGTGCATAATTTCTGCCGCTGGTTTCATCTTTTTCTCCAGTGCCACAAGAGACTGACGAGAGGTTTTTACAACAGCTTCTTTTTCAGATATTTTAGCTTCAAGTGTTTCAATATCACCGGTGATTGCATAAGCATGTGCTACAGCCTTAAGATTCTGTACATTAGCCCAACGGAGTAATCCGGGCGAGCTTTGCATCTTGTCGGTAGTGGTGTCAATAAGAGTGGAGCGAGGTCCTTTAAGTGGGTCTTTAGGTCTGCGATTTAATAAATCTTCCTGAGTTTTGGTTTCAATAACAGGCTCATTTGCAGGAAATGGTTTCTTAGGAAATGGTATCTTTGTCTGACGGGATTTGATGTTTTCGTTTATCCTATCTTTGATATTTTCCTTAGTATATCCGGGACCGAAAGCTCTATCAGAACCACGAATAAATTGCTTACCTTCAAGTGGTCTGAAAGCAATATATTTGGCAGCTCCTTCGCTAAATTCCGCACCCTTTACCTCATAGCCTTTAGCTTTGATGAGTTCAATAAAATTATCATAGCTTTTGGCTATTTGGATGCACTCGTCTATATCATTTTTGAGCTGAGCTTTCCATGAAGTTCCATTCTTTTCTGCCATCCATTCGTTGTATTTCATGTCAGAGCACTATGTATCTGTTCCTGAGCAGGGCGGTGGCAAACTAATTCCGG
>CAZYYO010000139.1:0-4418 GCA_964650965.1 uncultured Lachnospiraceae bacterium
AGAGCTTTTTAAAAGAGATTTTCCGATTCATTTTTTTGTCCTTTTATAAATGTAGTTATTTCAATGGATTACATTTTATCTGTTTCCCTAATATTTGTAAATGACAGGAACGCCCGCTACACCTTCTGAATGGGGGCAGAAGCACTTAATACCCGATATTTACTCCGGTATTGAGAAGGGGTCATCTGATATTTCTTCACAAAGCAATTCCCGTAGTGACTGGGAGAGCAGAAGCAAAAATATTCTGCGATTTCGCTAATGGTGGCAGGAGCAACACGAAGCATGTTGGCTGAGGCTGTCAACCGGGTGTCGATAATGTACTGATGCAGGGTAGTTCCGGTGCACTGAGCAAATAGGCGAGATAAATAGGCATCCGATACCCCAATGATATTGGCCAGGTCTTTAATGGTATAGGTGCTGTGAAGATGACGTCCGATATAATCCTGACATTGTTCCACATAAGGATTTTGCCGTTTTTTCTTTTTTAGCTTAATCACGTATTCTGTAAAGATATCAATGGCATTATTGAAACATGTATTCATTTCCATGGTATTTTTACTTTGGGACAGCTGCTGTAGAAATACATCACTTTGGGCATAGGCTTCATAGGGAGGAATTCCCCCTCTCATTGCGGCTCGGGATGCCAGGGTAATGCCGGCAACAAAGGTATATTCTAATTGTTTCCTTTCATTTCCCTTGGCCAAAACACCAACAAAATCTTCACCGGTTGGAGCTTGGGATGTTATTTCCATCCAGGCAGGTGCAGGGGTTCCCTGCTCAATGGAATTTAACCATTGCGTTTCATACTCATAGGACAGATGTTGACGATCCATTAGCTCGCTGTCTAACTTATACATGGTTAATTCCTCAATGGAATGAAATGATGGAAAGTTGTGTTTTGTAATATCCTCTATGGAGCAAATTCTTCCGGTAAGTATGTGACAAATCATAGCCAGCATGGGGCAGATTTCCTGGGGATTAATGCAAGGCACCGGCAGAGCATTTTTGTCCTTTACTTTATTCTTGTGATAGAATTTGAATAACTGCTCTTTTGACACAGGAACAGGAGAGAATGGACCAATGAAACAAATTATACTGGGGTTCATAGCAAAGCTTGCAAAGCAGATTTCACTTTCATCTACATAGATTTCCGGAACAATGTTCTCTTCAAAATGCTTCTGTACATGATCAAAATATTGTTGAAATTGTTCTGATGGATAATCTACAGGGATATCACCAGAGAAATACATATCAGCCTCTCGATTGGTAATATGACATATAACATGCCAGTTTTCCTTAATTAATGAAAGCTTATATTCTATATTTTCTAACATATGTAGTTCCTCCTACAGGAAAGTTTGTCTACTGTTAATCTTTGACGAAATACACCTGTTTTCTTTGTTAATAATTCTAAAAACATTATATCATAGATATGATAAGAATATCAACAATCTGATAACGTAAATAAAACATGCAAGCTATAATTAAACCATCATATGAAGGTTTTGTGTTGATTTTATGTCAAAAGCATGAATCATGCACAGGAAAGGGAGGTTTATTATATGACTAAGAAGTGGTTAAAGAAGGGAATGGCACTGGGTCTTGTAGCCGCTATGGCAGCTACTGGATTTGCTGGCTGTGGCTCTAAGAAGTCCGCAGGTGGTGCAGACGATTTTACCTGGTGGATTTACAAGTCTGATGGAGATGGAACCTGGTACGAAACTTATGAAGAGGATCCTTCGGTACAGTTTATTAATCAACAGTACTGGAATTCAGAAGATGGGGGAATCGGAACCAAGGATAACGGAACACAGTTGAACTTCTCCTTCCAGGTACCTGTAACTGGAGCAGAGTCAGATAACTTTAATACTATGATTTCTACAGGAGAATATCCGGAAATCGTTGATACCGTTGTTTCTACAGACAGTGCGGAAGCATTAAATAATTCTGGCATTGCAATGGATATTACAGAGTATGTTGAGAAGTATATGCCTAATTATCTGGCATACTTAGATGCAAATCCTGAATTAAAACCATTAGTAACCGTAGCAGATAAGGATGGGAAATCTCACTATTATGCAATCTATTCCTTTACAGATGGATTGGAAGATCCATGGGAAGGCAGCTGCTATCGTAGAGATTGGATTGTAAAATATGCAACCCCAACCGATTATGTATGGGATTGGGATAGTGATGCAGTGAAAACCAATGGTCATCCAGAGGTAACTCCATTGGCAGAAGCTAAGAAGGCTAACAACATGAATGGCTGGAAGAAAAATGATGTAACCAGCTTTACTGCTGATTATGGTCAGGATCCAGATGAGGATTATACAGATAATGTAGTATTCCCAAGTGGAAAATCTGATCCGTATACCATCAGTGACTGGGAATGGATGTTTGAAGCATTTGAGAAGGCTATTGATGATAGAGGCTGGTCAAATGATACCAGTGCATATTGCACAACCGTATCTTATAGTGGATACAGTGGAACCGGTGACCTGGTTTCTTCCTTCGGTGGCGGCAATGGTAACTTCTATGTAAATGATGATACCGTAAGCTATGATGGTGCATCTGCTAATTTCCAGAACTATGTAGAAGCAATGCAGAACTGGTATAACCAGGGATGGCTGGATTCAGAATTCAATACAAGAAGCAGTGACATGTTCTTTATGATTAACTCTACAGGTGTTAACCAGGGTAAGGTTGGTCTGTGGTGTGGTCTTACCAGTACCCTTGGTACTGCAATTCGTACCAGCTGTGCAGATGCTACAGATGCTAAGGATGCCTATGTAATGGGTGCTGCTTTACCAGTAAATGATACCTATGGAACGGCAGATCAGATGTATAAAGATCCTGACTCCCTGTATCAGTCAGCAAGAAAAGGAACCGCAACCATTGTTACTGAAAAAGCAAAGGATAAGGATTTAGCTACCTTATTCACATATTTTGACTGGACATATACAATGGAAGGTGCATTAGTTCAGAGACTTGGATTAAGCGAAGAACAGTACAAATCTGTGAAGCTGGACCCAGATTTATATGCAGACAATAATTTAACAGCAGCTTATACCACATCTAAGGATGATCAGGGAAGAAATGTATATTCTAGAACCTTTGATGGCTCTAGCACATTAACAGCAGCAATCTGTGCACAGAGAATGGACATTGGTTTGAAGCTTGTTACCACAGATGATGTAGTAATCGACAGTGGTAATAAGAAGGTTGTTACCGATGCTTACGAGCAGTTCAATAAGTACTTAAATACTGGTGGAACAATGGATTATCAGAAGCTGTTTAGTGCGGATGAATCCGCAACTTATGGGGAAATTAATACAGCAGTGACTGATTATGTGAATCAGAATCTGCCACAGGTTGTTAAGGGAACTATGAGCTGGGCAGATTACAAGAAGGGGTTAGATGCTATTGATACAAATAGTGCAGTAGAAATCTTCCAGAAATATGTAAGCCAGGCTGCAACAGCTAAGAATGCAAAATAATAATATTGAAATACAAAATTAGAAGAAACCTGATTATGAAATGATAGATGGTCTGCCAGAGGAATAGACTGGCAGACCATCTTCTATGAGACATTTGCCTATGCGCTAAGGCACATAGCTATATTGATAGAGAGAGGACAAGTAATATGGCAAAAGCAAAAGTGAAAGCACAACCAACCCTCGTCCCTTATAATCCTAAGAAAACCTGGAGCTATGATTTTAAGAAGAACTGGCCACTGTATGTGATCTTCTTAATTCCATTGATTTATCTCCTGATTTTCAACTATGCCCCAATGTTTGGTATTTTGATGGCATTTGAGGACTATAAGGTATCTTTGGGAATCTTCGGAAGTCCCTGGGTAGGTCTTGGAAAATTCGTTAAGCTGTTTAGTGGAACCCAGTTCCCATTTGCATTTCGAAACACGGTATTTATGGCACTTTTAAATCTGACCCTGGGCTTTATTGCACCGGTTATCTTAGGTCTTTTGATTGGACAGTTAAGAAACCACCGCTTCTCCAGAACGGTTCAGACTATTACCTACATGCCATACTTTGTATCCGCAGTTGTATGCTGTGCCCTGGCAAGTGAGTTCTTAAAGGACACAGGAGCAATTACTCAGTTCTTAAGTCTCTTTGGAGCACCAAAGCAGAACTGGCTGGCTGTAAACAGCCCGGTATTCTGGTTTATTAACTGCTTCCTTGGTATCTGGCAGGGAGCGGGATATGGAGCCATTATCTATATTGCAACCATTGCAGGTATTGACCAGAACCTGTATGAAGCCGCATGTATTGACGGTGCAAGCCGTTGGCAGAGATTATGGAATATTACCATTCCAAGCATTCTGCCCATTATTGTAATGATGTTTACCATGCAGATTGGTCTGGTATTTATGACAGGATTTGATAAGGTACTGTTGTTAT
>CAZYYO010000140.1:0-4331 GCA_964650965.1 uncultured Lachnospiraceae bacterium
TCTTGCCAACTTTATGAGAGTGCATTTGTTCTCCTCCCTGTCAGCCTTAAAGGTTGGAATGGATATCCTGTTGGAAGAGGAAAATGTGCAGGTAGACCGCATTACCGGACATGGTGGATTATTTAAAACACCATTGGTAGGACAGAAAATATTAAGTGGTGCTATCAATGCGAAGATTACCGTTATGGATTCCGCAGGAGAAGGTGGAGCCTGGGGCATGGCACTTCTGGCATCCTATCTGTTGAACAAGAAGGATGCAGAGTCCTTAGAGGACTTCTTAAGCCAGAGAGTATTTGCAGGACAGACAGGAACTACCGTGGAACCAGAACAGCGTGATGTAGCTGGAATGAAGGAATTTATCCAGAAATATAAGGCAGGATATGAGATAGAACGGGCTGCAATTCACTGTATGAAATAATCATGAATCGAAAGGAGCAGGAGATAAGATGTTAGAAGCATTAAAGAAACAGGTCTATGAGGCAAATATGGAATTGCCCAGACGAGGACTGATTACCTATACATGGGGCAATGCCAGTGGAATTGACCGGGAAAGTGGTTATTTTGTTATTAAACCCAGTGGAGTAGATTATGATGATTTAAAGCCAGAGGATATGGTGGTTATGGATCTTGATGGTAACAAGATTGAGGGAGAGTACAATCCTTCTTCTGACACGGCTACTCATATCGAACTGTATAAGAAATATGACTGCATCGGAGGCGTGGTACATACCCATTCTACCTATGCAACCTCCTGGGCTCAGGCAGGAAGAAGTATTCCGTTGTATGGAACCACCCATGCAGATTACTTCTATGGTCCAATTCCCTGCACCAGAAGTCTTACACCACAGGAGATTGATGAGGCATATGAGAAGAACACCGGAACAGTCATTATTGAGACCTTTGAGAGGGATCAGATGAATCCCGAATATACACCAGGTGTCATCTGCAAGAACCACGGCCCATTTACCTGGGGTAAGGATGTGGATCAGGCAGTGTACCACGCAGTGGTATTAGAAGAGGTTGCCAAAATGGCAATGCAGACAGAGATGATTAATCATTGCGTCACCCCTGCACCAGATGCCATCAAAGATAAGCACTTCTACCGCAAACACGGAGCAAACGCTTATTATGGACAAGGTGACCACTAACATGAATCACCCCACAATAGAAGGAGGAAGGTAATATGTATTATATTGGAATTGACCTTGGCACATCATCCGTGAAGCTGCTATTGGTAGATGACCAGGGCAAGATTGTCAATACGGTATCGAAAGAATACCCATTAGAATTTCCCCATCCAGGCTGGTCCCAGCAGAAGCCAGAGGATTGGTGGGAACAGACCCAGGCGGGCTTACGGGAATTGCTGGCAGCCTTTGATGCCAGCAAGGTGGCAGGCATCAGCTTTGGAGGCCAGATGCATGGACTGGTAGTATTAGATGAGAAGGATCAGGTGATTCGTCCAGCCATTCTGTGGAATGACAGCAGAACTACCAAGGAATGTGATTACTTGAACCAGGTGATTGGTAAGGACACCCTGTCTAAGTATACAGCAAATATTTCCTTTACCGGTTTTACTGCACCTAAGGTGCTGTGGATGAAGGAGAATGAACCGGAGAATTTTAATCGCATTGCTAAGATTATGCTGCCTAAGGATTATATTGCATACTGTCTTACGGGGGTACATTCCAGTGATGTATCAGATGCCAGTGGAACCCTGTTCTTTGATGTAGAGCATCGCTGCTGGTCTAAGGAAATGTGTGAGATTTGCGGCATTAAGGAAGAACAGCTTCCTGAGATTTATGAAAGCTATCAGGCTATTGGCAAGGTGAAGCCAGAGCTTGCAGCACAATTTGGAATGACAGACCAGGTAGTGGTTGCAGCAGGTGCTGGAGACAACGCAGCAGCAGCAGTGGGAACCGCAACAGTAGGAGATGGGAAATGTAACATTTCTCTGGGAACCAGCGGAACAGTGTTTATTTCCTCTAAGAAATTCACCGTAGATTCCTGTAATGCACTGCATTCCTTTGACCATGCAGATGGAGCATATCATTTAATGGGATGTATGTTATCTGCAGCAAGCTGTAATAAATGGTGGATGGAAGATATTGTAAAAACCAGGGATTTTGCAGCTGAGCAGAAGGTGATTGATAAATTAGGCGAGAACCATGTATATTTCCTGCCATATTTAATGGGAGAACGTTCTCCATTAAATGATCCAATGGCAAGGGGAACCTTTATTGGAATGACTATGGATACCACCAGACAGGATATGACCCAGGCAGTATTAGAAGGGGTTGCATTTGCATTAAGAGATTCCATAGAAGTGGCAAGAAGTCAGGGAATTGTAATTAATAGCTCGAAAATCTGTGGTGGTGGAGCCAAGAGCCCGCTGTGGAAGAAGATGATTGCCAATATCTGTAATCTGGAATTGGAGATTATTGAGACCGAAGAGGGACCAGGACTTGGCGGAGCAATGCTTGCTGCAGTAGCCTGTGGACAATTTGCTTCCGTAGAAGAGGTTGCCGCTCAGTGGGTTAAGGTAGTAGAAGTTATCCAACCGGAACCGGAATTAGTTGACAAGTACAACAATCGGTATGAGAAATTTGCCAAGATTTATCCGGCTTGCAAGGATTTATTTCAAAGCATTGTAGATTAAGGATATGATGAAACAATTAATATATCAATGAAGTAGTTAAAAACAAGGAGGAAGTAAGATGATTAACACACCAAATGTAAAACTAGGAGTTGTTGCTGTAAGTAGAGACTGTTTCCCAGCTTCTCTTGCAATCAACAGAAGAAAGGCCCTGATGGAGGCAATCGCTAAGAAATATCCATCAGATGGCATTTATGAATGTCCAGTATGTATCATTGAAAGCGAAATCGATATGGTAGAAGCACTTGCTGATATTAAGGCAGCAGGCTGTAACGCATTATGCGTATACTTAGGTAACTTCGGACCAGAGATTTCCGAGACCTTATTAGCAAAGCATTTTTATGGACCGAAAATGTTCGTTGCAGCAGCTGAGGAATCTCAGGATAGCCTGATGGATGACCGTGGCGATGCATATTGCGGAATGTTAAATGCCAGCTACAACCTGAAATTAAGAAATGTTGGAGCATATATCCCAGAATATCCAGTAGGAGATGCTGAGGATTGTGCAGACATGATTCATGAGTTCTTACCAGTTGCTAAGGCAGTGATGGGATTACAGAGCTTAAAGATTATTTCCTTTGGACCAAGACCTATGAACTTTTTAGCATGTAATGCACCAATTAAGCAGCTGTACAACCTGGGTGTTGAAATCGAAGAGAATTCAGAGCTGGATTTATTTGAAGCATTTAACAAGCATGCAGGAGATGAGAGAATCCCAGAAGTAGTTGCTGATATGGAGAATGAACTGGGAGCAGGAAATAAGAAACCTGAAATCCTGTCTAAATTAGCACAGTACGAATTAACCCTGTTAGACTGGGTTGAGGAGCACAAGGGATATCGTGAGTATGTAGCAATTGCTGGAAAATGCTGGCCTGCATTCCAGACACAGTTCGGCTTTGTACCATGCTATGTTAACAGCCGTCTTACCGGAAGAGGAATTCCAGTATCCTGCGAAGTAGATATCTATGGCGTATTAAGCGAGTTTATTGGAGAATGTGTCAGTGATGATGCAGTGACTCTTCTTGATATTAATAACTCTGTACCAAAGGATATGTACAAGGAGTCTATCGAAGGCAAATTTGATTATAAGTTCACAGATACATTCATGGGATTCCATTGTGGAAACACATGCTCCTCAAAATTATCTGCATGCAGCATGAAATATCAGAAGATTATGGCAAGAAGTCTTCCAATCGAAGTAACCAATGGAACCTTAGAGGGAGATATCATTCCTGGTGACATTACCTTCTTCCGTCTTCAGTCTACTGCAGATAACAAGCTTCGTGCATATGTGGCAGAAGGTGAAGTACTTCCAGTAGCAACCAGATCCTTTGGAGGAATTGGTGTATTCGCAATTAAGGAAATGGGAAGATTCTATCGTCACGTATTAATCGAGAAGAATTATCCACACCACGGTGCAGTAGCATTTGGACATAATGGCAAAGCATTATTCGAAGTATTCAAATACATTGGAGTACCAATGGAGGATATTAACTATAATCAGCCAGCAAGCCTGCCATATGCAACGGAAAATCCATTTGCATAAGATAAAGTAGCAAAAAAGTCATATTAACAAGGCAAAAGAAAGAAGGATAAAAATGAAATTTTTCATCGACACAGCAAATGTAGAAGATATTAGAAAAGCAAACGACATGGGCGTTATCTGTGGTGTTACCAC
>CAZYYO010000141.1:0-4326 GCA_964650965.1 uncultured Lachnospiraceae bacterium
ATCAGAAGGCAGCTGTCCTGGTCACCAGTGGTGAGGCTGGGAGATTACGCCATGTCCATCTTTTTATGTAATATGCCAATTAATACACTGATGGAGTACTGTAATCAAAGGTATGAATGGAATCTGGATTACAGCAATACCTGGGTATGGTTGTGTTATATTATGGTTTCCATGATAATATCCTGGGGGATGTATCAGATTTTTGAGAAGCGGATTCCTAAGATTCTGATTCACATTGAGAAAAATGTTACAAACGAAAGATAAAAAGTGGGAAAAATGTTACAAATAGCTTGCAAATAGAAAGGAAAAATGTTACAAAGAAAAAGAGGCAGGAAATAATAGGATTCGGAGGAAAGCATGTTAAAGCGTAAGTTATATAATGAGCTTCTTAACTGGAAGAAAGAATCTGATAAAAAGGCATTGTGCCTGGTGGGAGCCAGACAAATTGGGAAAACCACGCTTATTAGAGAATTTGGCAAGAAGGAATATAAGTATTATGCAGAGATAAACTTTGTGACAGATGAAAAAGCGGCAACAATTTTCCAGGGAAGCCTGGACGCGAAAACAATTATTACAAATCTGACCGCATATCTGCAGCAGGAAATAGTTCCTGGACAGACATTAATCCTGTTAGATGAAGTTCAGGAATGTCCGCAGGTAAGATCGGCAATTAAATTCCTGGTTGAGGATGGGCGTTATGATTATGTGGAGTCTGGATCGTTGCTGGGAGTAAGATATAAGGAGATTAAGAGTTATCCTGTGGGATTCGAACAGGTTCTGCAGATGTATCCGTTGGATTTTGAAGAGTATCTATGGGCAAACGGGGTTCAACCATCCACAATCGAATATTTGCAGGAATGTTATAATCAAGGTGAGAAGGTTTCGGACAGTGTACACGACACAATGTATAAATTGTTTTATAGCTATATCGTTGTAGGGGGAATGCCGGAAAATGTTCAAATATATATTAATACACATGATATTGCCAAGGTAATAGCTAATCAAAGAAGTATTTTGGATTTGTATCGATTAGATATTACCAGATATGCTTCCGGCGGAGATAAAGCCAAGATTAAAGCGATTTACGATAGTATTCCGGCACAGCTAAATGAGAAAAACAGAAGATTTAAATTAAGCAGCATTAATCCCCATGCAAGGCATATGAGATATGAAGATGCCTTTAACTGGCTGGCAGATGCAGGAGTAGTTATCCCTTGCTACAATGTAACAGAACCGCAGGTACCTTTGCAGTTAAATGAGAAAAGAAATCTTTTTAAGTTATACGCAAATGATGTTGGTCTGTTATGTGCAGCGTGTATGGAAAATGTACAGTTCGATATTCTAATGGGAGATTTAAATATAAATATGGGAAGTATCCTGGAGAATGCATTGGCACAAAGCCTTACCAGCAATGGATTTCAGGTACACTATTATGATTCCAAGAAGATTGGTGAGCTGGACTTTGTATTACAAAAGGGATTATCCATCCAACTGATAGAAGTCAAGTCCGGTAATGACTACAAGAAGCATCTCGCCATAGATCATGCCACAGCAGTCTCAAACTGGAAATTCGATAAAAATATCGTGTTTTCAAAAGCCAATATAGAACAGGAACAGGATATTCTATACTTGCCTTGGTATATGGTTATGTTTGTTAAGCCAGATAAGATACCTGAGCAGATGATTTATCAAGTGGATGTATCTCAACTGTAAGACAACGACATTTCCTACAAATTGCTTGCCAAATATAGGGGCTGTTGGTATAATATCCACGTATGTTTACAAATAAATAAGAAATAATTCTCAAGGTGGATAAGTCTATATGGATAGACACCGGGGAATTACAATCATAAGGGGAATAGCATGGGAATAAGTGTGGTTCTGCTGGCATATAAGGAAGAGGATAATCTTCGTGTTCTTCTGCCACAGATAATAGAACAGGTTGAGAAATGTAAGGAAGAGTATGAGATCTTGGTGGTTGACACAGCAAAACCATTGGATCATACGGAAGATGTATGTAAAGAATATGGTGCACGATATATCAATCAGGAGGAACCAGCCTTTGGTGGAGCCTTCCGTACAGCTATTAAGTATGCCACAATGGATAAGTTTCTGATTATGGACAGTGATGGTTCTCATCCACCAGCAGTAATCCCGGCTATCTACCAGATGTTTAGCCAGAAGAAATGTGATGTGGTCATTGGAAGCCGGTATACTACAGGGGGACAAAGCAATGATGCCAAATCATCTCAGATTATGTCTCACATGTTGAATTTCGCTTTCAGTACCTGTCTGGGACTAAAGGCAAAGGATTTGTCAACAGATTATCGTATGTATCATACCAAGGCATTGAAGAAGGTAAGCCTGGCATGTGAGAATTATGATGTATTAGAAGAGGTACTCTTGAAGCTGAAGCTAAATAAAAAGGATCGTAATCTTGTCATCGGCGAGGTGCCAATTAACTTCCAGAAGAGAATGTATGGAGAATCCAAGCGTCAGCTGTTGAAGTTCATCTTAAGCTATGTGAAGACACTGGTTCGTCTGACCTGGATGCGGGTTACCTATCCAAGAAAGAAATAGCCAAGAAGCATATTATAGAAGAATAAAAACAGAAAAGAAGAGAAAATGAATAAAAAATTATTACAGCAGATTATTAAATTTGGATTTGTAGGAGGCTTAAGCTTCGTTATCGATTGGCTTACCGGACTGGTGGTATTGAATCTTACCATGATGGTTGTAAGCCAGACCCTGGCTACACAGCTGGCAGCTGTGGGAGGCTTTACCGTATCTATTATTGTAAATTATATCCTTAGTATGAAGTTTGTCTTTGAACGTAAGGATGACATGGACCGTAAGGCAGAGTTCGCAGTATTTGTAGCACTTAGCATTGTGGGAATGGGACTGAATTCATTGATTATCTTCCTGGTAACAGGACCGATTATGAATATAATACCTTTCCTTAAGAGCATGAATTACAACCTGGTATACACGGGAGCCAAGGTAACAGCAACCGCAATTGTAATGGTATATAATTTCATAACAAGAAAGATTTTTTTGGAGAAAAAATAATGAAGCGTATTATGATTACTGGATTTTCAGGATTTGTCAGCAGACATTTCCTGAATTATTTATTTGAGAATAAGCTATCCTATCAGGTGCTGGGTGTGGATATGAACGAACCCAGACTGGATATGTCAGTGTATGCAGAGCTTCTTGATATCAGCTTTCGACAGGTGAATATGCTGGAAGCAGAGTCACTGAGGCGTATCATTTCCCAGTTTCAACCGGATTATATCCTTCATTTGGCATCTATCTCCAGTGTGGCATATAGCTGGCAGCACCCCGCTGAGTGCTTTAATAACAACACCAGAATCTTTCTGAATCTTACGGAAGCAGTCAGGGAGTATGTACCAGAGTGTCGCATCCTGTCCGTTGGCTCTTCAGAGGAATATGGAAATGTATCCCAGGAGCAGCTGCCCCTGGTGGAAGACCGTAAGCTGGAACCAATCAGTCCCTATGCAGTAGCCAGAGTGTCTCAGGAGATGATGTCCAAGGTATTGGTGGACAGCTTTGGAATGAAAATCATGCTTACCCGTTCCTTTAACCATATGGGACCTTATCAGGATGAACGGTTTGTGATTCCCAGCTTTGTGCGGCGGATATTAAATGTTGCCAAAGATGGAAAAGAGCAAGGTACTATTGAGACAGGAGATACGTCAATTATACGGGACTTTGTGGATGTAAGAGATGTGGTACGGGCCTATTATATGCTATTGACGGTGGGAACGCCGGGAGAGGTATATAATATCTGCGGTGGCAAAGGCGTGGCCTTATCAGAAATCATTGATGAAATAGCAGATATTGTAGGTGTGAAGATACAAGGAGAAGTAAATCCGGAATTTGTCAGACCAGAGGATAATCGGGTGATTATTGGTTCTGCCGAGAAGCTCCAAAAGGAATTAGGGTGGAAAGCGGAAATTTCATTAAGAAAGACGCTGGAGGACATGGTAGAATGTATGGGGCGTGTGTGACGGAAATGAATCCAAATAGATACCCAATATATAAAGTTTTAAGGAGAGAATAACATGAAGAAAGCATTAATTACAGGAATTACAGGACAGGACGGAAGCTACCTGGCAGAATTATTATTGGAGAAGGGATATGAGGTACATGGAATTATTCGTCGTTCCTCCGTGTCTACTACAGAAAGAATTGATCATCTTCTGGCAGAGAATCTTCTGTACATCCATGATGGAGACCTGGCAGATTCATCCAGCATTATTCGTATTGTAAATGAAGTGCGTCCAGATGAAATCTATAACCTGG
>CAZYYO010000142.1:0-2698 GCA_964650965.1 uncultured Lachnospiraceae bacterium
TCAATATCCAAGGTCATCTTAGGAATATTAATCTTAATAATATCTCCCTCTTCTACTAATGCAATAGGTCCTCCTACTGCTGCCTCTGGAGATACGTGTCCAATGGAAGCACCTCTAGACGCTCCTGAGAAACGACCATCTGTAATTAAAGCCACAGAGCTTCCCAGTCCCATTCCAGCAATGGCTGAGGTAGGATTTAACATTTCTCTCATACCCGGACCACCCTTTGGTCCTTCATAACGAATAACAACCACATCTCCAGCAACAATCTTGCCGCTTTTGATTGCCTGGATTGCATCCTCTTCACAATCAAATACTCTTGCAGGTCCTGTGTGCTCCATCATTTCCGGAACCACTGCAGAACGCTTAACAACGCTGCCGTCTGGTGCCAGGTTACCCTTTAACACTGCCAGACCACCGGTCTTAGAATAAGGATTGCTCAGAGGACGAATGACCTCTGGATTCTTATTCACTGCACCAGCGATGTTTTCCTTTACGGTCTTTCCGGTTACCGTCATGCAATCTGTATTCAGAAGTCCTGCATCATCTAATTCCTTCATAACTGCATATACACCACCAGCTTCATTTAAGTCCTCCATATAGGTTGGACCTGCCGGTGCTAAGTGACATAGATTTGGTGTCTTCTCACTAATAGGATTTGCAAAGGAAATATCAAAGTCAAATCCGATTTCATGTGCAATTGCCGGAAGATGAAGCATGGAGTTGGTGGAGCAGCCCAGTGCCATATCTACCGTAAGGGCATTTAAAATAGCATCCTTTGTCATAATATCTCTTGGACGGATATTCTTCTCATACATATCCATCACTGCCATACCTGCATGCTTTGCCAGCTTGATTCTCTCAGAATATACTGCCGGAATGGTTCCATTGCCGCCTAAGCCCATACCTAATGCTTCTGTGAGACAGTTCATGGAATTAGCGGTATACATACCAGAGCAGGAGCCACAGGTAGGACATACCTTCTCTTCATACTCTCTTACTTCTTCTTCTGTCATGTTGCCGGCTGCATTTGCTCCAACTGCTTCAAACATAGAGGATAAGCTTCTCTTCTTACCACCTACATGACCGGCTAACATAGGACCACCGGATACGAATACCGTTGGGACATTAATTCTGGCTGCTGCCATCAGCAGTCCCGGTACATTCTTATCACAGTTAGGTACCATAACCAGTGCATCAAACTGATGCGCCAGTGCCATACACTCGGTAGAATCTGCAATCAAGTCTCTGGTTACCAGGGAATACTTCATTCCCACATGTCCCATGGCAATTCCGTCACACACTGCAATGGCAGGAAATACCACTGGTACACCACCAGCTTCTGCAACACCTAATTTTACCGCATTTACAATTTTATCCAGGTTCATATGACCTGGCACGATTTCGTTATAAGAGCTTACGATACCAACCATAGGCTTCTTCATTTCTTCTTCGGTAAATCCCAATGCATTAAACAGACTTCTGTGAGGTGCCTGCTGCATTCCCAGTTTCACATTATCACTCTTCATTTTCTACCTCTCTATATTCTTTCACAAATCAAATCACCCATCTGCACGGTTCCAACCTGGGTTACCTGTGATTTCTTACTGTCATCCTGTGGCATAATATCAATGGTACGATAGCCATCCTTCAATACCTGCTTCACTGCCTGCTCTATGGCATCTGCTTCTTTATCCAAATCAAAGCTGTAACGAAGCATCATAGCTGCAGATAAAATCGTTGCAATTGGATTAGCAATGCCAAGACCTGCAATATCCGGTGCAGAACCGCCACTTGGTTCATACAGTCCGAACTTGGTATCATTTAAGCTGGCTGAGCTTAACATACCAATACTTCCTGTTACCATACTGGCTTCATCAGATAAAATATCTCCAAACATATTCTCTGTCAGAATGACATCAAACTGCTTTGGATCCTTTACCAGCTGCATTGCACAGTTATCTACCAGCATGTGCTCATAGGATACCTGTGGATAATCCCTGGCAACCTCTTCTACGATTTTTCTCCATAATCGGGAGGAATCCAATACATTTGCCTTATCAACACTGGTTACTTTCTTTCTTCGCTTCATGGCGATATCGAAGCCTCGCTTAGCGATTCTTCGTATCTCCGGTTCTGTATAGGTTAAGGTGTCAACTGCTGTCATTACGCCATTGACTTCCTTGGTTTCTCTTTCTCCAAAATACAGGCCGCCAGTTAATTCCCTCATAATCATCATATCAAATCCATCTCCGATAATATCATCTCTTAGAGGACAGGCTTCCTTTAATTCTTCATATAAATATGCAGGGCGAAGATTGGCAAATAAATTCAATGCCTTTCTCAGCTTCAATAATCCTGCCTCCGGACGTAAGCCGGGTTCTAGCTGATACCAGGGAGAGGTGGCTGTATTTCCTCCAATAGAGCCCATCAGCACTGCCTCACTGGCTTTCGCCTGTGCAATCGCCTCATCTGTCAGGGGAACTCCGGTGGCATCAATGGAACATCCACCCATGAGGATTCCTTCATATGTAAATATGTGACCATATTTCTCTCCGATTTTATCTAATACCTTCTGTGCTTCTTGAACCACCTCTGGTCCAATTCCATCACCGCTTATTACACCAACACGATATGCCATGTTCATCTTTCCTTCCCTTTTCCATTTACAGTCTTACTTTACTATAATAAAGTATTC
>CAZYYO010000142.1:2798-4299 GCA_964650965.1 uncultured Lachnospiraceae bacterium
AGTTCAAGGAATTTGTCTCTCATAAGATGATAGCATTCTTCTGTCATATAAGAAGCACTGGCTGCCTGGATTCCATAACAAATGTGGCGGTTTTCAAAAAATTCAACAAATCGCTTCAGCTGCTGAGGTTCAACAAAGTTATGATAGATTTCTCTCCCATCACAGCTAACACAGGCACCTGCCGCAGATACAATTCCATCAAATCCATACTCTAGTAACAAGGGATAAATCTGAATGGCATTCCTTCCTGTGCACAGGATTAATTTATGTCCTTTGGCTCTAGCCATATCCAGTGCCTTCCTTGTGGAGTCACTCATTTTACCATCAAAATCTATTAACGTTCCATCAATATCAAAAAATAAAGCCTTCATTTTAACCTCTTGCCATAAATTCTATCAATTTCTTCGTATCTTCCGGTTCATAGGCCACAATTTCCAGAGATGGAAGATTTGCCTTAGAAGAGAAAATACTTGCCAGGGATACATACTGGCACAATTTAGACTTAAGATTCAGTCGGTCTCCGTCATCTGTAATCAGCTCTACCTTCCCTGCGCAGCTGTCAATTACCTTTAAAAATGCTTCCGGATCATTAATATTATGTACTTTCATGGTATTTCCTCCTTCATTTCTATCCATGTCATCCTGTTATTCTTTTAACAGTATAGGCAATCCTTCCTGTATTTGCAACGAAAAATCTATGGTAAATATCCACATACCCTGGCAATCACATATAATATAAGAAGATGTAGGGGATAAAAAGCATAGAACAGGTACTTGATATTCATACCTCTCTTCCCATTATAGCGGGACACGAAGAGCATATCCAGCAATGCAAAAAGCTCCGTTGCAGATAACAATGCCAGTGCCACACATCCTGCACCAACCGCTGCTGCTGCATTTCCATCCGTTCTATGTGTAGCCGCTCCAATCCTGGACTTTCTTACAAGATACATAATGCCAATCACCAGCACTCCCACTGCACCATAATCCGTATGGAGAATATATGCCATGATACATCCAATCACCCAGCATAACATCATTGCAATTCTTCCCAGTATCCATTTCATCTGGTACCGATCTGCCTCTGGTGTTTTACCGCTAATTGCCTCCCAGCAGGTAAGAACCAGAACTCCAATCAGCAGGGTAAAGAATACATTCTGACTGGCTAAGGACCAATGCCCGCCATGAATTGCCAAATCAAAGGGCAGCTCTGAAATGATTGCAAACAGGAAAAGACGCAGTGCATATTTTCCTTTGCTTCTTGTATATGTAATTCCCTCTACCAGAAGGAAGCAGTAAATAGGAAATGCCATTCTTCCAATGCAACGCAGGACATGACACAGCAGCATAAGATTGCCATATTGGATGGCATCCACTCCTGCCACCTGACTGGCCATTCCATATACAATTACCGCTCCAATGTGGTCCGTCAGCATGGTAAGCATAGCAATGATTTTTAACGTGCTTCCTGAAATTCCCTGTTTTGTGTGCTCCATCATAT
>CAZYYO010000143.1:0-4220 GCA_964650965.1 uncultured Lachnospiraceae bacterium
GCATCATCATTCTGTAAGAATGGAATTAATGCTGTAGCTACTGAAAATACCATTTTAGGTGATACATCCATGTATTCAAATGCTGTCTTATCGTACTCCTGGGTTTCATCCAGATAACGACCAGATACAGAATTACGAACAAAATGTCCCTCTTCGTCTAACTTCACATTTGCCTGTGCCACATGGAAATTATCTTCTTCGTCAGCTGTCATATATACAACTTCCTCAGTAACACGTGGATTCTCAGGATCTGTTTTATCAATTTTACGATATGGAGCTTCAATAAATCCATATTCGTTGATTCTTGCATAGCTTGCAAGGGAGTTAATCAGACCAATGTTAGGTCCTTCAGGAGTTTCAATAGGACACATTCTTCCATAATGAGAATAATGTACATCTCGAACCTCGAATCCGGCACGGTCTCTTGACAGACCACCAGGTCCTAATGCAGAAAGACGTCTCTTATGTGTTAACTCACCCAGTGGGTTGTTCTGATCCATAAACTGTGACAGCTGAGATGATCCAAAGAATTCCTTAACTGCAGCAGTTACTGGTTTAATATTAATCAGGCTCTGAGGAGAAATACCCTCTAAATCCTGGGTTGTCATTCTTTCACGAACAACTCTCTCTAAACGGGAAAGTCCAATACGATACTGGTTCTGTAACAGCTCACCAACGGCACGAATACGTCTGTTGCCCAAATGGTCAATATCATCTGCATTACCAATCTCATATTCCAGATGCATATTGTAGTTAATAGAAGCAAAAATATCTTCTCTTGTAATATGCTTTGGAATCAGGTCCGTAATATCACGGCGGATTGCTTCTTCAATGTCCTCTTTTGTCTCATTTTCTTCTAAAATCTGAGCCAATGCAGGATAATATACCAATTCTGTAACACCAAGTTCTCTTGGATTGCAATCCACAAAATTGGTGATGTCTACCATCATATTAGATAATACTTTTACATTTCTTGTTTCTGTCTGAATCCAAACAGCAGGAACTGCAGCATTTTGAATCTTATCAGCCAGCTCTCTATCAATTTTGGTTCCAGCTTCTGCTAAAATTTCGCCAGTGGTAGTATCAATGACATCCTCAGCCAAAATCTGCTTGTTGATACGATTCTTCAGTGCTAATTTCTTGTTAAATTTATAACGTCCTACCTTAGCCAGATCATATCTTCTAGGATCAAAAAACATTGCACTAATAAGACTCTCCGCACTTTCTACAGTCAACGGCTCGCCTGGACGAATTTTTCTATATAACTCTAAAAGACCTGCCTCGTAGCTTCCCTGTGGCTCCCTCTCAGTAATAGAAGGGTCCTTGCCAAAGCTTGCAAGAATCTTAGGCTCCTCACCGAATAAATCGATGATATCCTGATTGGTTCCTACTCCTAATGCACGAATCAGCACAGAAATCGGTACCTTTCTTGTTCTATCTACACGAACGTAGAAAACGTCATTGGAATCTGTTTCATATTCCAGCCATGCACCTCTATTAGGAATAACGGTACAAGAATATAATTCCTTACCAACTTTATCATGGCCAATTGCATAGTAGATACCTGGGGAACGAACCAACTGGCTAACGATTACTCGCTCAGCACCGTTGATTACAAAGGTACCCGTCTCAGTCATAAGTGGAAGGTCTCCCATGAATATCTCATGTTCATTGATTTCGTCCGTTTCCTTGTTGTAGAGTCTAACCTTGACTTTCAGAGGAGCCGCATAGGTAGCGTCTCTTTCCTTACACTGAGGGATTGTGTATTTTACATCATCTTTGCATAATGTAAAATCAACAAATTCCAGGCTCAGGTGTCCGCTGTAATCAGCGATGGGATTGATGTCTGCAAATGCTTCTTTTAATCCTTCATCTAAGAACCACTGATAAGAATCTTTCTGGACTTCGATGAGGTTTGGCATTTCCAGAACCTCTTTCTGTCTTGAGTAACTCATACGCATGCTTTTTCCAGCTTTCACCGGACGTATTCTGTTTTTCTCCATTGACGTTTCACCTCTCGTTTTTATTTTAAAGTACTGTTTTAACTTGACTTTTTGCATTGTTTGTGTTTCATCTTAAAAAAGAACGCAGTAAGCCTACTGCACCACAATAGTGCAACGTACATTATATAATAATTGTCAAATTAATGTCAAGAGGTAATTTTAATTTTTATCCTTTTAATCCAACAAGAAAAATTCCTGCCAATCCATAATAGGAAATAACCGCCACCAAATCATTGATTGTGGTAATCAGCGGACCTGATGCAACTGCCGGATCAATCTTAATTTTCTTGAAGAACATGGGAATGGTTGTACCAACCAGGCTGGAAATTAACATGGCCAATAACAGCGCTGCACCAATACATCCCGATACGCTAAATGCAAAGCTCCAGGGCTCCGCCTTAAAGAAATGAATATACATTCCAATAAAAATAATTGACAAGCCTCCAAGAATCAGTCCATTGGTGAATCCAACGCGCCCTTCCTTCCAAACTAGCCGTGCTTTTTCCTTGCCAGTAAGATTCTCATCCATTAACACACGAATCGTGACAGCCAGAGACTGTGTTCCTACATTTCCTGCCATATCCAGTATTAGTGATTGAAAGCACACGACAATGGTAAGCTGTGCTACTACTGATTCAAAAATACCCACTACGGAGGAAACCACAAGTCCAAGACCCAGAAGAATAATCAACCAGGGCATCCGTTTCTTCACGCTGTGTCCCAAACTCTCTTCCAAATCCTCTTCCGCTGTCAAACCTGCCAGCTTGGCATAATCTTCTCCCATTTCTTCATCTACCACTCGAACAATATCCTGAGATGTAATAACTCCTAGAATTCGATTGTCCTCATCTAGTGCAGGTATGGAATCTTCGGAATAATCCTTGATCCACTCAATACAATCATCAATATCTTCTCTTGCATAGACAAAGGGATAGGAAGTAACAATAAGTTCTTCTAGCACGTCTGTTTCTCTGGCAATAATCAAATCATTCAGGCTAATAGCTCCATAAAAAATTCCCTGGTCGTCTACCACATATAGAGTTGCAATATTGTCATTGTCTGCTGCCTGCTTCACCAGAGATTTCATAGCCTGCTTAATAGACAGTTCTTTGGAAATGGATACGTAATTGGTTGTCATCTTGCTACCAATCTGGTCCTCATCAAAGCTCGCTATCAAAGCGACATCTCGTTTAGAATCACTATCCAAAAGATCTATCAGATTATCCCGTTCATTCTTTTCCAGCTGCCTAAGAAGATGAACCGCCTTATCTGCATCCATTTCTGAAACCATGGCGGCCTTCTTTCGAATATCCATCTCTTCCAGAAATCCAACTACATTTTCCTCTTCTACATATTCAAAGATATCGGAGAGGTCCTCCACATCTAAAATGCGGTACAACCTCTGTCGCTCGGTTCTAGTCATCGTCTCTAATGCTGACGCAATATCATTTTCATGGTAATCCATAATACGCTCTTTTATTTTCGCCGGCGTATCCTTACTTCTAACTACAGATGCAATCTCCTGCTCATAATCTGGTTTTTGCACCAGTTCCATCATTTCTTTCTCGTCCATTCCAGTTTTCCTCCTTTTCATGCACACCAAAAGAAAGGCATACTTATGCCTGTATCTATTAGGATGTACTTTATTTTCTGTTTTAGTGTTTTGCTAGGAATCATTGCCTGAAAAGGCCTGGAATTGATATCAGATTAGGAGAACAGCATTCTACCACGGCTTGCGATTCTCTGTTCTGTTGTACATTTCCAGACAATGATCATCCCTCGACCGTAACTGTCGTCCATAATCTCACCTCATTTATCACAATAATATAGGCGTATAGAAAATCTATACGCCTTGTTATTATATCATTAATAATTGTAAATGCAATATTTAGAATTATTTTAAAGTTACTTTAGCGCCTTCGCCTTCAAGCTTGGTCTTGATGTCTTCAGCAGTAGCCTTGTCAGCTGCTTCCTTAACAACCTTAGGAGCTCCGTCAACTAATTCCTTAGCTTCCTTTAATCCTAATCCAGTTGCTTCACGAACTACCTTGATAACCTTAACCTTGTTAGGGCCAACTTCAGTTAATTCTACGTCGAACTCGTCTTTTTCTTCAGCTGCTGCTCCGTCAGCTGCTCCAGCTGCTGCTACTACAACACCTGCTGCTGCTGATACGCCAAATTCTTCTTCACAAGCTTTTACTAAATCGTTTAATTCTA